>JAFVRU010000083.1 GCA_017504065.1 Clostridia bacterium | reverse complement strand
CGCCGACAGGAGTCGGCGTTTTTTCCGTGTTTTTTCGATTATTCCGCTTTGATCGCTGCTACGGGGCATCCGTCTTCGCAAGCGCCGCAATCTACGCAGTCGTCATTGATCACGTAGATCCCGTTGTCGCCCAACGTGATCGCGCCTACGGGGCAAGTATCCGCGCATGCGCCGCAAGCAATACATTCGTCCGTAATTCTATGTGCCATTGTTCTTACCTCCGAATTATTTATTGTCTATATTATAACACGTTTTTCAAAATTAGTAAAGAATAAACGACGGTATTTTTATACTTTTTTCAATCTAAAACTCCCGCAACGCCCGTACCGTTTCCATCGTCAGCGCCGCGCCCCGTAAAATTTCTGCTTCCGTATTGTCTTTTCCGAAGCTAAACCGCACCGACGATTTCGCTTCCGTTTCCGAAAGCCCCATCGCCGTCAATACGTGGCTAGGCTTCAACGACGCGCTCGAGCAAGCCGAACCCGCCGCAAGGCATACGCCCTGTAAATCCATTTTATACAGGAACGCCGCGTTTTCTACTCCGTCAAAACACAAATTCAAAATCGCGGGCAATCCGTTTTCGTCGCCGTTGATTTTTACGCCGTCCAAGCCTGAAATGCCGTCTAAAAACAGCGCGCGAAACCGCCGCAATTTTTCGTTCGTCGTTTCAATCTCCCGTACCGTCTTTTCGTACGCCGCCGCAAGCCCTACAACCGCGGGGACGTTGGTCGTACCGCCGCGTAAGCCGCGTTCCTGCTCGCCCCCGACGACGAGTTTTTCCGTCTTTACTCCGTTTCTGATATACAATACGCCGCAGCCTTTCGGCCCGTAGAATTTATGTGCCGAAAGCGACAGCATATCCGCGCCCAACTCCGCAACGTCCAAAGGCAAATACGGCGCGGCTTGCACACAGTCCGTAAAGAATAAACTCCCCTTGCTTTTCGCAAGCTCGGCAAGCTCCCGAACAGGTTGCAACGCGCCCGTTTCGTTATTCGCCGCCATGACCGCTACCAGCGCGGTATCGTCCGTCAAAAGCTCTTTCGCCGCCGCAAGATCGACTTTTCCGTTTTCCGTTACGGGCAAATACACAACGTCAAACCCGTCCCGCGAGAGCTTCTCCGCCGCCGCCATGACCGCGTGATGCTCCACCGCGGACACCGCTACCCGCGTTTTACCGAGTTGTCTTTGCGCGTACGCACCGCCGAATACCGCCCAATTATCGCTTTCCGTACCCCCGAAGTAAAATAGATCTCGTTGGGTTTCGCGCCGATCAGCCGAGCGATCGTATCCCGCGCTTGGTCCACGGCGTTCATCGCTTGCCGACCGAGCGCATGCAGGGAGTCGGCGTTTCCGTACTCCGCGGAAAAATAGGGCAACATTTTTTCCAAAACGTCCTTATCGAGCGACGTCGTTGCCGCATGATCGAAATATATCCTTTCCATAGCCTTTATTATACTCCCTTTTCCGCCGTTTGTCAACGACGTTTTCACGCCTTGCGCACAATTCCCGTCCGCCTTTTTGAAAAAATGTCCGAAAAATACAAAAAAATCTACTATTTTTGAAAATTTTTTTAATTTTGTTCAAAAAAACTCTTGAAAAGTGTTAAAAAATATATTATAATGATTATAGTTATCATTCGGTTGTCATTCGGTCGGGCGCGAAGGCTTGGAAGCGGCGAAACGGGGAAGCCCTTTCTCTACGACGGGGAAAAGCTTTGCGGATCTACTCGAACGGAACGGAATATTTTATATAACCAAAGGGAGATTTTTTATGAGTATCAAAGGTGAGAACATCCGCAACATTGCGATTGTAGGACACAGTGGCGAAGGCAAGACGACGTTATGCGAAGCGATGCTGTTTAACGGCGGCGCGATCGACAGACAGGGCAAAGTGCTCGACGGAACGACGGTCAGCGATTACGACGATCTTGAAAAAGCCAAGAAGATGTCCATATATACGTCCTGTTCCTATTTAATGTGGAAAGACGTCAAAGTGAATTTGCTCGATTTGCCGGGCTACTACGATTTCGAAGGCGAACGCAACGAAGGTTTGCGCGCGGCGGGCGGAGCTTTGCTCGTTATCGGCGCGAACGGCGTGATCCCCATCGGCGCGGAAGCGATCGTGGACTATTGCTTGAAGCTTGGGAAACCATTGATTATTTTCATCAACGGTATGGATAAAGAAAACGCGGATTATTTCGGAACGGTACAGGCGTTGAAAGCGAAATACGCAGGCAAGCTCGCTCCGATCCAAATTCCCATTATGGAAGGCGGCAAAATGCAAGGCTGTATCAACGCTTTGCAAGAACGCGCGTATTTGTTCAAGGAAAACGGACCGCAAGAAATTCCTATTCCCGAAGATATGCTCGGGCAAGTGGAAGAAATGAAAGCGCAACTTATGGAAACGGCGGCGGAAAACGACGAATTCCTGCTCGATAAGTATTTTGAATCGGGCGAGCTTACGCGGGAAGAAACCATTCGCGGTATCCGTTTGGGGATCGCGGCCGTCAATACCATTCCCGTTATGGCGGGTTCGGCTTTACAAAACCGCGGCGTTATCAACCTTTTGAACGAAATCGTTGCGTACATGCCCCAAGCGCGTGAGCGTTTGAACACGCTTGCCGACGATTTATCGGCGGATAAAGTCATCAGCGTACGTACCGAAGACGACGCGCCGTTCGCCGCGCAAGTATTCAAGACGGTGATCGACCCGTTCTCGGGGAAATTGAGCTATTTGAAGAGCTTCCGCGGCGTGTTAAAGAGCGGTTCTACCGTTTGGAACGCGAATACGGAATGTGAAGAACGGATCGGGCAAGTATATCTGCTCCGCGGCAAGAAGATGGAAGCTGTGGACGCGTTGTACGCGGGCGACATCGGCGCGGTGAATAAACTCGGCAACACCAATACGGGCGACACCCTTTGCGATCCGAGCGCGAAGATCCGTTTCTCCCCTATCCATTTCCCGAAGCCCACGTTGTTCATGTCCGTTTCGGCGGAAAAGAAAGGCGAAGAAGACAAAGTGTTCTCGGGGCTTGCAAAACTCGGTGAAGAAGATTACACGTTCTCGATTGAAAAGAACACGGAAACGGGCGAACTGCTCATCGGCGGGCAAGGCGATATTCAACTTGAACTTTTGGCAAAGAAAGTCAAGGCGCGTTACGGCGTAGATTTGAAACTTTCCGACCCGAAGATCGCGTACCGTGAAACGATTCGCGGCAGCGCGGACGCGGAAGGTAAGCATAAGAAACAATCGGGCGGACACGGTCAATACGGACATTGTAAGATCCGCTTCTCCCCTTGCGAAGAAGAATTTATTTTCGAAGAAGAAGTCGTTGGCGGCGCAGTTCCCAAGAACTACTTCCCCGCAGTTGAAAAAGGCTTACGCGAAAGCATGGAAAGCGGTCCTTTGGCGGGCTATCCCGTAACGGGCGTGAAAGCCGTTCTCTACGACGGAAGCTATCACGACGTAGACTCCAACGAATTGTCGTTCAAGATGGCGGCTTCGATTGCGTTCAAGGAAGGCTTGAAGAATGCGAAACCCGTACTACTCGAACCCATTCACCGTTTGAAGATCGCAGTTCCCGGGGATTATCTCGGCGACGTTATGGGCGACATTAACAAACGCCGCGGTCGGATCATGGGTACGGATGCGGAAGGCGATACTTCCATCATCACGGCGGAAGTTCCCCTTGCGGAAATTAAGACGTATACCATGGAGCTCCGTTCCTTGACGCGTGGCAGCGGGAAATTCGTTTCCGAATTCTTGGGCTATGAAGACGTACCCCCGATGCTCGTAGATAAGATCATTGCAGATTCTAAGAAAGAATAATTTTTTCATAATACGTTATCCTTTAGAAAAACCCCTTTCGGCGCAACGCCGAAAGGGGTTTTTTCAAAATATCCGCGTACACGCTTGCGTGATTTCGCCGTTTGTGGTATACTGATAACTATGAAATACAATTACGCGCAACTCTATCAAAAAAATGCGGAAATCTACGAACGCCGTCCAAACCTGAAAAACGCTTTACTGCTTTGTAACGTGCTTTTTTCTTGGTTGTTTTTCGTCGCGTACACGCTATTGATCGTCTATGCGGTCTTTCACGACGCATTCACGGCAAAGGAATGGATTGCGGCTTTGTTCTTTCCCCTGTTTTGTCTATTCCTTGTCAGCGTGTTGCGGCTCGCAATCGAACGCCCCCGACCCTATGCGGAAACGGGCGCGAATATCACGCCGATGATCGAAAAAACGGGCAGGGAAAACAAATCCTTTCCCAGCCGCCACGTCGCGAGCGCGTTCGTCATCTCCATGCTGTTCACCGCGCATTTCCCCGTATTCGGCGCATTCCTGCTGTTGGCGAGCGGGTTTTTGGCGTACGTTCGGTTCTCCGTCGCCGCGCACTACCTTGCCGATCTACTCGTCGGCGCGGGGATAGGCGTTGCGCTCGGAATCCCCATTTTCTTTCTTTAATAACACGAATCCGAAAAGAGCTTTGACAAACCGTCAAAGCTCTTTTTGTTTTTATAACATTTCTTCGAAGAAACAGGACGTATAGCCTTGGTTTTGCAAAAACACCACCGCGCTTTCCACCTTTTCTTCAAAATCGGGTTGGTACGCCGTATAGTACGGATAAAAATACTGCTCGTGGATCATGATATGTATTTCTTCCCGATCGATCAACGCTTCCAACTCCCGAACGTTCTCTTGCGGCGAGTTTAAATTCAAAATCACGTCGATCGGCGCGAACGCCATACCGTCTTTATACGCAACTCCGCCGTTTCGAGCGATCTTCGCGTATGCTTCTTCCAAGCCGTAGGACGTGTGCGGGTCATCTTTCGTGCCGAATAAACCGAGCAACCCCTGCATTCCGCAATCCCCGAGCGCTTTCACCGCGCCCTGCGAGCCTAAGCAAAAATGCACCGTCGTCGTTTTTGCGAGCGTCGTTTCCCCTGCAAACCGTTTGATCGATTCGTGCACCGCGGAAACTTCGCTGTACGTTTCCTGATAGGAACACTTTTCATACGACGTCTTTTCTTCTTTTAAGGAGTGGAACGAAAATTTCAGCCAATCGGCGTTTTCTTCCCATTCCTTGCGGAATTTGTCCGTCATTTCCGAAAGCGCAAACCCTTCCGTCCAAAAGAACAGGTTGAGCTGCACTTTCAAACCGTATTTTTCGTGCAAACGCTTGTATACCGCCAAATACGGATGCTCGAAAATGCTCGTGTAATTTTCTCTCGTCAAGTCCCGTAAGAACCAAACGTTATCGTCTACCGTAAAACAAAACCTTTTCATTTTTTACGCCTTTTTGACTACGATTTGATAGGGTTGCAGCCGTTCGCCGAGCCCGTCGTAGTTGTTCAATACCACTTCGCCGTCGTACGCGCCTATCATGTTTTCCGCGCCCGTTTCAAACGCGCAGATCACGGTAATTTTTTCGTCCCCGTACGCCCGTTCAAACACGTAATATTCGTCCGTCAACGCAAGCTTTTTAAACGTACCCGAAGAAAGCGCCTTTTCGGCTTTGCGGAGCGCAATCAGCTTTTGATAGAACTTAAATACCGATTTTTCCGCTTGCAAGTCTTTCGCTACGTTGATTTCCGATTTTCTCGGATACTCGGTAATCCAGCTCTTTCTGTCCGCGTCCGTCCAAGGAATCAAACAACGGGGATTGTCCCGCCCGCCGAAATTCATGCAAGCGATGCGTTCTTCCGTCGGGATCTTCCCTTCGTTCAAGCGGTAGTAATTGACCGATTCCACGTCGTTGAACTGTTCAAACGTCGTGTATTCCGAGTTGGTCATACCGATTTCCTGTCCTTGGAATAAGAAAGGTACGCCGCGTTGTAAAAGAACGAGCCCGCCAAGCAAAGTCGCGCTTTCATAGCGGTATTCCCGATCGTTCCCGAACTTGCTGACGCTGCGCGGTTGGTCGTGATTTTCCAAGAACGACGTGTTGCATACGTCTACTTCTTGCGTGAGTTCTTGCCAATCCGCCATACGTTTACAAAGCTCTTTCAAGGTGGGTTTCACCGTCGAGAACCGACCGTTATCCAAGCAAAGATGCTGGAATGCAAATACCGTTGTCAGCTCCTTTCTTTCCTTTGCGCAAAAGAGTTTGACGTTGTTTTTATCGCTCGACCAACATTCCCCGACGGTGAACGCGTCCTTCGTCGGTTCGCGGTCGAACAGTTCTTTGATAAATTCGTGCAATCTCGGCCCGCTGCCGTTTTCGTTGCTCGTCAAATCCTTGGAGATGAGATCGAGCACGTCACAACGGAACCCGTCCGCGCCCATTTCCATCCAATAATCGACGATGTCTTTAAATTCCTGCCGCAATTTGGGATTTTCCCAATTCACGTCCGCTTGCTCGATCGCAAACGAATGCAAGTAGTATTCTTTGGTAGTTTCGTCGTATTCCCAAGCCGAACCGCCGAACGTGCTTTCCCAATCGTTCGGGGGCGTTTCCCGCCAAATATAATAGTCTCGATAAGGGTTATCTTTGCTCTTTCTCGATTCCTGAAACCAAACGTGCTCGGTGGAAGTATGATTCGCAACGAGATCGACGATCACCTTGATTCCGATTGCGTGGAACTCGTCCAGCATTTTCTTGAACAGCTCCGTACCGCCCATTTCGGCTTTGATTTTCCGATAATCGGCAATATCGTAGCCGTTGTCCACTTCGGGGCTTTCAAAACAGGGCGTAATCCAAACCGCGGTTACGCCCAATTCCTTTAAATATTCGATTTTATTGCGAATGCCTTGGATATCCCCCAAGCCGTCCCCGTCGGAGTCGCAAAAACTCTTGGGATAAATTTGATAAAATATCAAATCGTCCGTTCTCATATTCTAACAATCCTTTCTTCCTTGTTGCTTTCTTCCGCAGCGTACACAACGAGATGCCCGTTGATGGAATCGTCGATGCTCGTGATCGAAATAGAAGAATTATCCCCGTTGAAGTAGCGAACGAGCTCGTACATGATCGCGTAGTCGCCGCCGCCGTGCCCAACGTAGCCCGCGCTTGCGTGCACTTCCTTGGATACGTCGATAACTTCTTCGTCGTAGCCGAACTTCCCTTCGCTTCTGTCGAATTTACGGAGCGTGAACTTCTCGTCTTCCAACCGACCTTCGATTTCGCCGTGCGTACCGCAGATATGTATAAATCTGTCCGCTTTGCTCGTTCCGCCGACCATCGTAAACATTGCGGTAGACCCGTCTTCGAACTCGATATTGATGACTTGTCTGTCGTTGATATCCCCGCCGCTTTCGTACGCGCAAAGCCCGTATTCGTGCGATTTCAACCATTCCAATTTTTCTTCTTTCGTAATGCTATCCAAGGGCTTGTTCATATCCATCCACGTTTGGAACGGCATCGGATCTAACTCCACGTGAATCTTTTGAGCCGAATACAAGCAGGTATCGTTGTGCGGACAGTTATAGCAATACTTGGTCGCGCCTTCGGGAGCATTCTTTTTCGCAAACAGCGAGCGGCTACCGAAGCTCGATACCTTCTTGGGCGTAGTCATATTGTTCAGCCAGCAGATCAAGTCCATATCGTGGCAGGATTTTGCGAGTAAGAACCCCGAACCGCAGGTCGCTTCACTCTTCCACTTCCCGCGTACGAACGAATCGACGAAATGCGCGATCCAAACGTGTTCGTCAAGCTCCATCGTCAAAATTTTCCCGATCGTACCCGCGTTGATGATTTCCTTGATTTTCTTATAGTACGGCGTATACCGCAAAACGTGGCAAATGTTGAGTTTCAAATTCTTTTCTTTCGCAAGGCTTTGCAAATGCAAAAGTTCTTCCTTTTTCGCCGTGATCGGTTTTTCAAGCAACATATTATAGCCGGCGTTCATGACTTTTACCGCCGTTTCATAGTGCATTTCGTCCATCGTTGCGTTGATCACGAAATCGCAAGGAATTTTCTCCGCTAAGAAATCGTCCAAATCCTTAAAACGTTTGCTTTCGGGTATGGAATACTTATCCCCCGCTTCTTGTAAGTGCAAATCGTTGATATCGATGACCGCAACGATTTCCAACTCCGAAGGAGCTTCCAACGAATAGTCCGCATACGCGCAACCGCGGTTACCCGCGCCGAGAAGTACTGCTTGCAATTTTTTCATAACTGTATCCTACCTTATTTATTATTATAAATTTTACAATTTTCTATCCTTGATTATAAGACAATTCCCCGAATTTGTCAATAGGGAAAGTTTCGTTTTTCTTTGCCTTTCTTTCACTCCGCGTTATTTAGAGAGAAAGAATACGCCATAGCCCCAGCCGAACAAGCCGCCCTTTTGCATAAACGCATACACGGATTTTTGCATCGCCGTTTTTTGCGGAATTTCCCTGTTTAAATCGGGGATACCGAAAATACGCTCGCATGCCATCAAATCGCTGACTTCTTTGCTATATTCTTCGATTTCGATGATATCGTATTTTTCCATAAAGGTGAGAATATTCGAGCCTGCGGGCAAAATTTCAGAGTTTCGCGTATAGAGTAACCACGACCAACAAACAAACGTGATATAGTCCTTGGGAAATACGTCCGCAAAATATTTGGAGAAGAATTCCACCGCCGCTTGATAGGAGCGATCGCAATCTTCTTTCAAAAGCCGACCCGACGACGGAATGTGCACCGAAAGCACCGTTTCGTCGAATTGGACCGTTTTCCCGTCCTTTGCGTATTCGGGCAAACGGAAACCTTTCATTTCGAATTGCAATCTACCGATCGCGAAACAACGCAGTTTCAAGAAACACTCGTACCAATCCCAAGCGAAAATCCCCGCCGTTTCTTTTACCGCGCGGCATTCCCGATACTTGCATACGAGATCTCGACAAGCTCCGTCGAATACCCTTTCAGGATAGCCGCGTTTTGCATAAAACTCGCCCAATTTGCGAAGTAAAAATACCATGCCCACGAAATACGCCGCGAATTTGTTCACGCCCGTTTCCGAAACAATTTTTTCGATCTTTTCCGTTAAAACTTCAAAACGGAAATCGGGCTCGTCCGTGTACAAGTCGCAAAGCTCCGTCAAAGCCTGCGTCCCGATCCGATCAAACGCCGCAAGAAAGGTCGTTTCCGCTTCCGCGTCGTAAGCGTAATTTTTTAAATATTCCTGCAAATATTTCCGCATAACCACTCCTTACGCCAACGGTTTGAACCGAACGCGGATCGAACTCTTTTTTCGACACAAATTCAAGTCGTTGAAATGCGCTACGCCGTCGTCGTAACCCATTTCCGCAAACCGCGTATCGTCGGACAATACCTTACGTTCGTTGACGACGTAGCCTTCCAAAACTTCCACGTCCGCAGCAACGTATTTTTCGCCCTTTTGCGAATATCTAAAATGCATCGGGAACATCGAGCCTTCGCCGTAAACCGTGAACGTCAGCCATTCCACGGGCTTATTTTCCATGATGAACCGCAACCCGTACGTTCCGCCGAAATCCATCGCAACGAATCCGGGCTTCATACCGCCTTGGTATACTTCCCTTTCTTCCTGCTCGTCCGCGTATTTTATCTTCACGATCCCGCGCGGCGTGCCGAACGCTTCGTTCAAACCGAAATCGATATACAACACGCCCTTACCCACGTTTTCAGCAAGGAATTTCCGCATGCCTTGCAAACGGTCTTGAAGCATCTCAAATTTGCCGTTGAACGCGTTTCTTTCGCTCGGCAAGCCCTTGCGGTATTTTTCCCAAAGCGCGCGTTCCCGCATTTCGACGTCCGCGAACAGCTCCGTGAGTTCGGCGTAACGCGTTTCGAAATACTCCGCGTCTTTTGCGCCCGTTTCTACCGCGTCGTAGAGCTCCACCGCGAGCAGATCAAGTTGGGTATAAATCCATTTTTGCGCGGTATAGCCGTAAATCTCCGTCGCGATATCCTTTTGCAAACCGTCCTGCATACCGTTTGCGTACGCTTTCAAGCGGGGAACTGCATATTGTAATTTGTCGCTGAACATGTGCAATACGGCGTAATCGTTTTGACAAAGATTTCCAACTTCGTGCAAGGGATAATACATCCAAGGGATTTGCAAGGACAGCGTCAACTCCGCAAGATCGCGATTGCCAAGAATTTCGGTATAGACGTCCGCTTTCCCCGCTTCCGTAATCCGTCCGCTCCATCTTCTTCCCGCGTACGCGATCAAAGGATAGGCGGCGAGATAGAATTTATCGCTGCGCTCCCACGTCGTCATCAGCGCGCCGAACGGATGATGTTTTTCCGCGTAACGGGTAAACGAATCGACGTTGTACGACGTAAACGTTTGCGCTTGCGGACAGAATAAATAATCAAACCCGAGTTTTTCATAGTACGTAAACCAATCCTTGCGAATACGGTTCGTCCAATGCCCGCTGGGTTCGTCGGAAATGAACTCGTAATTCCAATTACAAAAAATAATATCGCGGGGCAATTTTTCGACGATATCCGCGTATTCGAAGAAATCGTCCCACATCATCATACGTTTGCCGAGCGAAGAAATTAACGCGTGCGTATGTAGAATATGATCCAAGAACATATCGTTCCGCGTTTTGCCTTTGGCGAGCTCCGCGCGGCAACGTTCGCAAACAGCGAAATCGAAAGGCTCGTCCAATCCCATGTGGATAAACCTGCCGGGAAACAACGACGCCACGTCGCGGACGTATTTGTCGAAGAACGCGTATAAATCGGGGTTGGAAACGCAACCGCAGTTGCTCAACCCCGCCGCCGCCACGTCAAATCCGCGCCCGTCTTTGGACGTGTCTTCACACTCCGTCATGTGCGCGAGTTGCGGATATTCGAAAAACTTTTCCAAATGCCCGAGATTTTCAAATACGGGAATGAGCTCGATCCCGACTTTTTCCGAATGCGCGACGATTTCGCGGATTTCATCCATCGAATAGGTACGGTCGGATTCGAAGAACGGCGTATCATCCGTGCGTACTGCGTTTTCAAAATATAATACTACGGCGTTGTAGCCGTTGGCTTTTGCAAAATCCACGTACTCGTTGACGTATTTTACGTGTTCTTTTTGTCTTGCCAAATCAATTTGTAATGCTATGAGTTCCATAAATAAACCCCTTTTTCTTTTTCTTTCTATAATCATACCCTTTTTCCCTTCCATTGTCAACTGTTTGACGGAATTTTCCTATGGAAAATCCCCGCTTTTTCTATGCAAAAACGCTTGATATCGACGCTGTTTACAACTTCTATGCGAAAACCCCGCCGAACGCGTTGTCCGCGTTCGGCGGGGAGATATCCCTATTACAAAATTTAAGATACTTGCTGCTCGTTGGGCGAAATTTCTTTGGATTCCGTTTCTGTCGTTTCGTCCGATCCTATTTCCACCGCGCGTTTACGGAACTTGTCATAAGGCAACGCAATCAACACGCCGAGAACTACAATCCCCAGCCATACCAAAATCAAATTCTTCCAACCGATCCCCGTTACCGCGTCCGCAAACAGGACGTTGGACAACGCCGCCGCCATATAGCTCAAAAAGTCCAAAAAGCCCGTTGCGCTCGAAACCATGCCCGTGTCCCGTAAACTCGGACAGTATACGCTCCAAAGAATGGTCGCCGCGCCGTTTGACGACATAATGGCGAGCACGATCAAGCCGATATTCAGCACGGGGATTTTCACAAAATACAACGCCGTGAAAAACACCGTAGAAAGCGAGAACATCAAGAGCACCGTCAAGTCGCGATTACGTTTCAACCGTTCGTAAATAAACAACGTAATAAACGCCGTCAAGGAAATCACCAACGTCGCGGCGGAAAAAATCCCCGCGGAAGTTTTTTCTGCATAGCCCAGGTATTGCGTTAAATAAGTCGGCAACCAGAATACAACGGAAGTCCGCACTACGCCCGTCAAAGCCGCAACGCACGAAAACTTCACGATTTTGTGTTCAAACAACGCTTTCACGCCCGCGCCTTGCTTCTTCTCCCGCTTATAACGGTTGTATTGGATCACTCCTTTCTTTTCCAACGCCGTAAAGCTAATGAAGATCACCGCCGCCATTGCCCAAAGCGCGCCGCTACCTACCGCGAATACCCCCTTCCAAGCAAAGATCGCCGCCAACGCGCCTGCCGCGGGTGAGCCGAAAAAGGACGCGAACGTATAGCCCAAGCTACAACGCTCCGCGTGTACGGGTTCGGTATTTTCCGCAACGACTTTGGTCATCGGTCCATAGATCATCGCCAAGAAAAAGCCCGTCATTGCGTACGCCACCAACGCTACGTATTTATAGCCCGTCAAAAAAGAAAACGCAATATTGCTCACGCCCGCCAGCAACAGCCCAAAACTGATCATGTACACCGCCTTGATTTTTTCCCCGATCATGCCGTTGATGAGCTGCCCGAACGCGTAAAAAATGAAGTACAGCGAAGAAATTTTCCCGACGAACGATTCGCTGAATACGTTCTCGCTTAACAGCTGCGGCGTAACCACGCTTAAAATATTCCGCGCGATATATACCGCAAAATAAGAAATCGAACAAAGCACACCGATCAAAACGGCTTTTTTTGCGTTACTGCTGAGTTTCATATACCTGCTCCTTAATCGTTTACGTTATGCAAATTCAAAATTTCCCGCAACGCGAAATAGCGTTTTGCGCCGTCCGCGTCGATCTTGTTTTGCGCATACGCGCACAAGGTATCGGTCAAAGCCATTTGCGAGAATCGGATTTCCGTATCCTTGCCGCTGACCGAACTCCCCGAAGCCGCCGCAATCAATACGTGATCGCAAAGCTTGGCAAGCGGCGCGTTTCCGTTCGCTGTCAAACACACCGTTTCAATCCCCTTTCCTTTCGCCACTTTCACCGCGTCGATCATTTCTTTCGTCAAGCCCGAAGCCGAAATCACGAACACCAAACTCCCCTTTTCCAGCATCGAAGCGGAAACCGCGCAAGTGAGCGCGTCGCTGACTACCGATACGGGAATCCCGAGCTGTAATAATTGGTAGTAAAAATCGGTCGCCACCACCGCCGAGCGGTATACTCCGTAAACTTCCACCCGTTTCGCTTGTAAGAGTTTTTCTACGATCTCTCCAAGCTCCGCTTCGGTATTCACCGTTTCCGTTTGGTTGAGCGCCCAAACGATATTTTCCCGTCGCTTGCGCAATACCGCTTTCACGTCGTCCGTCTTTTCCACAACGCTGAACGGTTCTCTTTGATACCCCGAAAGGCATGCCGCAATCTGCAATTTCAGCGTCGGAAACCCGCCCCCGACAAATTTGTTCGAAAAATTGACGATACTTCCTTGCGATACCCCAATCTTCTCGGACAATTCCGACAGCGAATACCCCGTAAACCGCCGCGGATCGGCAAAAATTTCTTCCGCAATTTTACGCTCTACGCCGCTTAAATAATTCGCGTTCAACTGTAATTCGTTCAATACGTTTTTTTGCATGTGCACTCCGTTAAATAAATCTCAATTTATTTTCAGCGGAATTGAGTATATCACAATTTATATGCCATGTCAAACGTTTTAGCAAGCCTTTTGCAAGCTTTTTTCTTTTTTCACTTAAAAAGCAAAGCGTTTCAAGATTTACAACTTATAGTTGTTATGAAATAAATTTTTATTGAAATGTTTGACTTTAAAAGTAAAAGCCGTTATAATGAAGTTACGAAAAATCTTAGGAGTATAACGGAATGGACGAACGGATTTTTGCCAACAATATACGTCGCCTACGGGAGCGGTTGGGCTTGTCGCAAACGGAAGTGGCGCGGCGGCTATACGTTACGCCGCAAACAGTCTCGAAATGGGAAAACGGTATAGCCTTTCCCGACGTACCGAAACTTTGCAAGCTTGCGGATACGCTGGCAGTTTCCCCTGACGCGCTGCTGGGCTCGAACGCGCAGCTAGGCGAGAACAAGACTCTAATCGCCATCGACGGGGGCGGCTCGAAAACCGATTTCGTATTGTTTCGGCAAGACGGAACGGTTGTGCACCGATTAATTTTGGAAGGTTGTAATCCAAACGCTCGCGGCGTGGAAACGACGATGCAAATTTTACGACAAGGCGTGGACGGGCTGTTGGCTGTATCGAATGGCGTCTGCGCGATCTATGCAGGGATTGCAGGCGCGTCCGTCAGCGATTACCGCGCCCGTTTAGCGGCGTTTTTGTGTAATTTGTATCCCCAAATAACGGTGGAAGTGGACGTGGATATCCAAAACATCATCTCGTCCGTAGACGGTATAAAAAAATGTACTGCGGTCATTTGCGGAACGGGTTCTGCTGTGTTCGCAAACGACGGCAAGACTTTAAAACGGGTCGGCGGATACGGGTACTTGTTCGACGACGAAGGCAGCGGATATTATCTCGGGAAAGCCGCTTTGCGCGCGTGCTTGGAATATGAAGACGGGTATGGCAAAGAAAGCTTGCTTGTCAAGCTCGTGAAAAGTCGTATCAAAGGTCGTATTTTCGAAAACCTTGACAAGATCTATTCGGGCGGCTCGAAAATGGTCGCTTCTTACGCTCCGCTCGTGATCGAAGCGCAAGAAAAAGGCGACGAAACCGCTCGGGAAATTTTATTCGAGAGCTTCCGCCGCTTAGCCATTCAGATCCACGCCGCGCAGGATTTGTACGACTGCGGAAACACCGTCCTGTTCTCAGGCGGTTTGAGTTCGCGAAAAGAGATCATTCAAAGCTTTTTAGTCCCGCAGCTTAGAAAGGATACGAAGCTGATTATCCCCGACGCTCCCCCTGTGTACGGCGCATGCGTTTGCGCGAGTAAACTACTCTCCGCCACACCGCCGACAGAAGAATTCAAAAAGAACTTTTTACAAACCTTACACAACGCATAAAGGAGAAAAAACTATGTTGAAAACCGAACAAAGAAACCCCCGTACCACGCACATCGACAAAATGTCCACGATCGAAATGGTCCGCATCATCAACGATGAAAACCGTCGCTCGGTAGAAGCCGTAGAAGCCGCGCTCGACAGCGTAGCCAAAGCGATCGATCTTGTTGCTGCCGCGTTTGAGAAAGGCGGCAGACTCATCTATTTCGGCGCAGGCACTTCCGGTCGAATCGCGATGATGGACGCTACCGAATGCCCCCCGACCTACGGTGTTGATCCGGGTATGGTCGTACCCGTAATGGCAGGCGGCGAAAAAGCGTTCCTGCATGCGGCGGAAAACGAAGAAGACCAAGCCGACTGCGGGGAAAACGATCTTCTCGCGTTAACCCCTACGGCGAACGACGTCATTATGGGCATTTCCGCTTCAGGCGGCGCGGCGTACGTGGAAGCTGCGATGCGAAAGGCAAAATCTATCGGTTGCAAAACTCTTTCGCTTGCAAGCAACCATCCCTGCAAAATCTCCGAGCTCGCGGACGTAGCAATTTATACAGATACGGGCGCGGAAGTCATTACGGGCTCGACCCGTATGAAAGCGGGCAACGCGCAAAAATTCGTTTTGAATATGATCACGACTTGCGCAATGGTCAAAACGGGCAAGGTATACGAAAATATGATGGTAAACTTGAAGCCTACCAACGTGAAGTTGAAAGGACGTATGTGCCGAATCGTTGCGGACGCTTGCGGCGTAAGCGAAGAAGAAGCATTGGCGCTGTTGGAAGAACACGGCTTTGTCATTCGCGAAGTATTGAAAGCCAAAGGCAAAATTTGATATAAAAAGCGAGCCGCGCAAAGCTGATAACGTTTCAAACGAATAAAAAACCACAACAAAAACGGATAGCAAACGCTATCCGTCTTTTATTTTTTTAGATAAGTTTTATTGTATCGCTTCGCGGAGTTTTCCGATATTCCCCGCCATGTCCGTGCCCGTGAACACCGACGACGTACCCGCAACGAAAATATTCGCGCCCGCCGCCGACATTTTTTTCGCGTTTTCAAAGCTCACGTTCCCGTCCACTTCGATATCGACGTGTTCGTAGCCCCTTTCGTCTAAGTATTCCCGTACCTGTTTGATCTTTTCCAGCGTTTGGGGCACAAGCTTTTGCCCTGCAAACCCGGGGTTGACCGTCATCACCAACACGCCGTCAAGATCGGGCAAAACGTAATCCAGCGCTGAAATCCCCGTAGCGGGATTGATCGCGACCATCGCTTTCGCGCCCTTAGCTTTGATCATCGCGAGCGCGCGCTGCAAATGCGGCGTACTCTCCACGTGTACGGCAACGTAATCCCCCGCTCCGACAGGGAAAATATCCAAAAGCCGTTCGGGTTTTTCCACCATCAAATGGATATCCAAAGGAATGTCCGTCATCTTTTTCAAGGACTTGCAATAATCGGGCCCGAGCGTGAAATTCGGAACGAATACGCCGTCCATAATATCGATATGTAAATATTCGATCCCGCAAGTTTCAAACGTTTTTAACGTCGATTTAATTTCCGCAATATCCGCGCACATCATCGACGGAGAAATCATTTTTTTCATTCGTTCACCCCACAATCAATCAGTACTTTGTTATAAAATTCCTTTTTGCCCTTGATCATCTCAAACGCCGCGTTGATTTCCGACAACGGATATACGTGGCTAATCAAAAACGCGGGATCAAGCTCGCCGTTCGCAACCGCCGCAACGCTTGCTTTCCAATCGTTGACGATGTCGTTATAGGAAGAATTCCACGTCCCACGCACCGTCAATTCTTTCCGCAAAATGCACCAGTACGCATTTCTCGACAAAGCGATATCTCCGTAAGGATTCCCCAAACAAACGAGTTGTCCACCCGCTTTCAACGCGTTAAGACAGGTTTCGAGCGGCGCGCTACAACCCGTGCCTTCCACCCCGCAATCCACCGCAAGCCCGTCCGCTTCCGCGTAATCTTCGAATCCGATCTCCTTGGCGAGCGCCAATTTCCGCGCGTCGAGATCGGTGTAGTACACTTGCTTTACGCCTTTCTTTTTTAACCACAGCCCAATGAGAATCCCGATCGGTCCTGCGCCCGTAATCAACACGTTTTCTCCGCCAACGATCTCCAACCGATCGGAAGCGTGTTTTGCTATCGAAATCGGCTCGCACATCGCTCCGAGTTTACAGTCCATATCATCGGGCAATACAATCAAATTCCAACGCTTGACCGCAATATATTCGGCAAACCCGCCGTCCCGACGAGACCCGTAATAATCGTAATTCTTACAGGTTACGTAGCTCTTTCGCTTGCATTCTTCGCATTCAAAACACGGGAGCAACGGGAATACCGCCACTTTCTTGCCCGTGAGCTCCCCTGCGTCGTCCTGTACGACTACGCCCGCGAACTCATGCCCGATCACCGTCGGGTAGTGATACAACGACGTACCGTACACCCGTCCTACGTCGCTTCCGCAAACTCCGCAATATTTCACCTGCACCAAAACTTCATCCCGCGCGGGAACAGGCTTTTCCACGTCGCTTACCCGCAAATCGTTCATAGCGTATACGACGCCTGCTTTCATTGTCATATTCTTCTCTCCTTCGTTCACCTACTTTATCCGATACATTATACTCAATCGAGCAAACTCTGTCAATACTTGGCGGAAATATTGGTAAATAACCATATTTTTCGCCATATTCGAGCATATTTGAGCATAATTGAGCAAGAAGTTTCCGACAAATTTTGAGAAACTCCCGCAAAAAAATTGACAAGGAAAAAGGCGGTTTGGTATAATAATTTTAATCGTTTACACAGGGGAAAAGATATGTATACTATTGAGCGGCAAAAAGAGATTTTATCCATTTTGGAAACAAATTCCAACGTTTCGGTACATAAACTCGCCAAGCTATTATTCACGAGCGAATCGACCATTCGTCGAGATTTGACGGAGCTAGAACGGCAGGGAAAAGTCCGTCGTACGTTCGGCGGAGCGGTGCTTTCCGAAGACCAAACGAAAGAAGTTCCTTTGACGTTACGCCAAAATCGGAATTTAAAGGAGAAAAGAGAATTGGCGGCGAAAGCCATTTCCAAAATCCGCGAAGGCTCGATCTTGTTTTTTGACGCGTCGAGCACGATTTTACAGCTCGTTCCCCACTTGTCGAAATTCCGAAATATTACGGTCATCACCAACGGGCCTGTAACGTCGATGGAGCTTGCGAAGCTACAAATACAGACCTACTGCACGGGCGGGAAGTTGTTGCCCGATTCCTTAGCGTACGTCGGCGCGGACGCGGAAAATTTCCTGCGGAATATCAATGCGGACGCAATGTTCGCTTCCTGTCGCGGGCTTTCGGACGACGGACTTTTGACCGATTCGTCTTTGGAAGAATCGCATATCCGTAAGATTATGATACAACAATCCAAAAAACAGTATTTTATTTTGGATAGTGAAAAATTGCACACCACGTATTTCTACACCATTGCAAAAAGCGATCAAGTAACCGAGATCATCACTCCGACGGAAGAATAATCCTATATTGCTTATATCCATAACGCGGGCGAGCCTATTGGGCTCGCCCGCTTGTTTTGTTTTGTATAAAAGAAAGGGCGTAGAAACGCCCTTCCCCTTTTTACCTTTTTGCGAATTAGGAAGCCGAAACCGCTTTCACAAGCTTGTTGTTGTAATACAAGCCGTCCGCTTTCACTTCAAAGTTGCCGCCAATCGTCGTAATTTCACTAGGTTGGGAAACAACTTGTACGCCACTCCACGTATTCATCGTGTTTGCCCCAATCGTCGAAGTGCTGATGATGTATACGTTTTCGATATTGTTCGCGATACTACCGTTTTTCGCTCCAGAGCGAATGTTTACGTTTGCGCTACCGATTACGTTTACGTTCACCACAACGTCCTTGATCGTACAACCCGCTACCATATTACCGAATACGAACCATTCCGACAAACCAATCGCAGCAGCCGCATCCTTTGAAACCGTCATATCGATCCATGCGTTTTCCAATGTTACGTTCGAAGTCTCATACCCAAATACGCCGTCAAGATGATTAACATTTTGAATCCATTGATCATACTTCAAGCCGATGTTTCGAATGGTTACGTTTTGTTTAGTAACACCCCACATATTCCATGCAAAGAAGTTGTCAACGCGATAGCCACGGCCATCCAACGTACCGCTCGTCCAATTCGCACCTGCCCAACTGGTAGTCGGATTGATACCAATCCAAGCTTGATTATAAATACTTGAATGCTTAATGCTAGAAGCAAAACCACTCATGTCAACATTCGTCGCTACGTAACCCGTTGCATCGATATCTTGCGTAAGGACTGCGTACTTGCCTTGTTTTCCACCTGCAGCCCAAGCTTCGATGTCTGCCATCGACGAAATTTCCATATCGTATTTGATAACGTTCATGCTATAACGCGTCGTAGCCGTTGTAATAACAAACTTGTTTTCGCCCGATACCAAATCTACCAATTCGATGATACCATCTGCTACAACAACATCCACGCCCGCAGCCGTCTTAACGGATACAAGCGTACCTTCCAAATTCAAGGAATCTACCGCTACTTCCAAAGCTGCTTGATCCGTGTATTGTTGTGCAAGTTGTCCATGAATCATTTCCGCACGAACAATCGTAATCGTATACGTATAAATTGCGTCTTCCGTTTCCGTAACAACCGTGTAAACGTTGTCGCCCATTACCAAGCCCGTTGCTTTCAAAACGCCGTTTTCAACAACTGCAGGCGTTGCAGAAACCAACGTACCCGTTACACCCAAATCAGCCAACGCAAAGTCTGCGCTTTCCGTATAAACTTTCTCGCTTACCGTTTCTGCAACGTTGGGTTTCGTCCACGTATAAACGGTCTTACCACTATATTTAATGCTGTTGCCTTCAATTACAAAGTTACCGCCAATCGAAGTAATTTCACTAGGTTGGGAAATAACTTTTACACCACTCCACGTATTCATCGTGTTTGCGCCAATCGTCGAAGAACTCATTACGTATACGTTTTCAATATTGTTTGCAATCGTACCAGCTTTTGCACCCGAACGAATTGCTACGTTTGCGTTACCAATTACATTGACGTTCACTACTACGTCCTTAATCGTACAACCGTTCACCGTATTACCAAATACAAACCATTCCGACAAACCAATCGCAGCAGCCGCATCCTTTGAAACTGTCATGTCGATCCATACGTTTTCCATCGTCATATTCGTTGCCGTAATACCGCCGAATACACCGTCCAGGTGGTTAACATTTTGTATCCATTGATCATACTTCAAGCCGATATTCTTAATCGTTGCATATTCTTTATATACACCGAACATGTTCCATGCAAAGAAGTTTTCAACGGAATAACCACGTCCATCCAACGTACCGCTATTCCAGTCCGTCCAAGTAGCTCCAATACCTACCCATGCTTGTTGATAGATGGACGAGTGCTTGATTATGCTTGCAAAATCGTTCATATTGATATTCGTCG
>JAFVRU010000082.1 GCA_017504065.1 Clostridia bacterium | reverse complement strand
GCGACAGTCGGAAGCGCATAAATCCGCGCGAACTTTTGCGTTCTCCAAGCCGTATAAACGTACGTAGGTTAATTTATTCTTTCCTTCGTCTTTCCCGACTTTTTTCCCCATTGAATCGAAACTTCCCGTAACGTCCAAAATATCGTCCGTCATTTGGAATAACAAGCCGAACAGTTTGCCGAACTGCTCCAAAGGATAATAATAGCGGTTATCCGCCAAAATGCTCGCAATTGCCATCGGCGCAAGCAAAAGTTTTCCACATTTATACGTATGTATATAATGCAGCGCTTCTTCGGAGATTTCCGCGTCCAACGCCGAATAATACAAATCCGCAACTTGTCCTGCGACCATGCCGTACGCACCCGCACACTCGTTCAAGAATTGAGAAGCGCGCACGTACTTTTCCCCTTTCAAACTCTCGTGGAAACAAATTCCGTACGCTTCGTTGAGTAACGCGTCGCCGGCTAAAATGGCGTTCGCTTCCCCAAACGCTTTATGATTGGACGGTTTTCCGCGCCGAAAATCGTCGTCGTCCATCGCCGGCAAATCGTCGTGCACCAACGAATACGTATGGATCATTTCCAACGCCAATGCAAACGGCAGGATTTCCGATTTATCCACACCCAAAACGTCCGCGCACGCCAGCATTAACACAGGCCGAACGCGTTTGCCGCCGTTCAATAGGCTGTATCGCATACTTTCCCCCAAAACTTCGGGCTCGGTATGCAATTTGTTCGTGTAAGACGTTAAATACGTCTCAAATTCCGTCAAATACTCGTTATAAGAATCATGAAAATCGTACAACTCTTTACTCCTTATAAGCCGCAAAATAAGTATTATACATAAGCATCGTGATCGTCATAGGTCCTACGCCGCCGGGAACGGGAGTAATCCAAGACGCTTTTTCTTTTACGTTCTCGAAATCCACGTCGCCGCACAGCTTCCCGTCCTGATCGCGATTCATACCGATATCAATGACTACCGCGTTTTCTTTCACCATATTCGCCGTAACGAATTTGGCTTTTCCGATCGCCGAAACCAAAATATCGGCTTGACGACAAAGTTCCGCAAGGTTTTCCGTCTTGCTATGACAAACGGTAACGGTAGCGTTCGCATTCAACAAAAGCAACGCCATCGGCTTCCCAACGGTTGCGCTTCTCCCCAAAACGACCGCATGTTTTCCACAAACGTCGATCCCCGACTTTTCCAACAATTTCATGACTCCGCTAGGCGTACAAGCCGTGATCTTGGATTTATTCAAGGTCAGAAGTCCCAAATTCTCTTCCGAAAAACCGTCTACGTCCTTTGCTACGGGGATATGTCTACACGCAGCGTCCGCGTTCAAATGCTTGGGGAGCGGTAACTGCAACAAAATTCCGTCCACTTCGTCGTTTTCAGCGAGCTCGTCCAATAAATTCTCCACTTCGTCCTGCGTTGCCGTTGCGGGCAATTCATACGAAAAAGAACGGACGCCCAATTCCCCGCAAGCCTTGATTTTATTGCGAACGTAAATACGGGACGCAGGGTCTTCCCCCACGATGACAACCGCAAGCCCGGGCTTTTTCGTCTTTTGCGCAATTTTCGCTTTTAATTCTTCGCGGAGCTCAGCCGCGATGGCTTTTCCGTCAATGATTTTCATAAGCCACCTATCCGTTGATCACGCCTGCCAAAACGCCGTTGACGAAATCCGCGCTCGTGTCCGTGGAATATTTCCGAGCAAGCCCTGCTGCTTCGGAAACGGAAACTACGGGTGGAATCTCGTCGAAATACCGTATTTCCGCCATTGCGATCAATAAAATACTCTTGTCCATCGGATTGATCCGATTTTCGAGATAATGATGGCATGCGCTTTCAATCCCCGTGATCAATTCCGAACGGTTTTTCTCCACAACGTTTACCAAATCGTTCGCAAAACGAACGTCTTCTTCTTTTTCCAAGCCGAATTGCTTGAAAATTTTCTTTTTCAAATTCTCTACGCAATCCGTATTAAAATGCTGCGCAAAAATAATATTCAGCGCCGCTTCTCTCGCTGCATTTCTCATAAACTTCTCCGTGTAAATACGACGAAAACCCTTCCTTTAGAAGGGTATCGGTCGATTTTATTTTTCGTTTTCTTCTTCCGTCGGCTCTTCGTCCGCTTCTTTCTCTACGGGAACAGGCTCACAGAATACAACGTCCTGAACGTGCACGTTGACTTGCGCAACTTTATACCGAGTCATATTTTCTACGCTCTGCTTGACGGACTGTTGAATTCTATAAGCGAGTTCAGGTACGTTATAACCGTATTTTACGATCACGGAAACGTCCGCGTAAACCCCGTCCTTTTCGATATAGAGCGAGATACCGTTTTTCTTACCCTGCGGAGCAACCGTGCCTTCCACTTCGGCAACCGCAAGATTGACGATATTTTGGATAATTCCCGCGTTATAAACGACTTTGCCGCTTTGTAAATCGTTCGAAGTTAATTTGAAGTTCGACATTCAAAAAGATCTCCTTATTTTGATACTCTTATTATAGCACATCTTTTTGAATATTTCTACTGTTTTGAATGTATTTTTATGCTTTTTTTCAGCTTTCGGCATAAACAGGCATAATGATGATATTTCCTGCAACGATCCCCGTTTCATTCTTCATCATCGTATAGATCGACAACGCCGTATCATAATTGAGTTCCGACGAGTTGATGAATACGTTCACGTTATCGGAATCCGCCGAAACGGAAACAACCGCGTCCGAAAAACCCAGCGATTTTACCATATTTTCAAGCACGATTTGTGCCATAGGCGATCTACAAATGTTTCCTAAACATACAAACAAAACTTTTATCATAATATCTCTTCTTATTGTTATCTTATTATATTCTACCAGAAATGTCATGTTCGTAATTTATACCTGGTCGTCTTAGGTTAGGTGGTATCCAAAGAT
>JAFVRU010000081.1 GCA_017504065.1 Clostridia bacterium | reverse complement strand
TGCAGCTCAAACGGAATACGCAACCTACGACTATACGACCGGCATAGATCCAGAAGGCGAAGTTTTTTCGATTGTATCTGAAGGACGGGTTGCCAATTATGCGATTTTAATTCCGCAATCGCCTTCGGCTGTCATTGTGGCTTGTTCAACCGAACTGAACGATTATATTCAAAAGGTTTCGGGAACTCGATTGGCCGTAGTAAAAGAAGACGGACAAGAGTTGCCGCAACGATATATTTCTATCGGCGCAACGAACGCTTTGCAGAATACGGACATACAAACGGATACTTTGAAGTATGACGGTTTTGTGATCAAAACCGTTGGCGCAAACGTATATATTGCAGCAAGATTAGATAAAGGCGTACAAAACGGCGTATATAGTTTTTTAGAACGGTTTTTGGGGATTCGTTGGTTGACGGCAAAAGAGACGTATATTCCTAAAAACGACTCCGTAAAAGTACAAGAATGTAACATCGTGGAAGAACCGCGTTTCCAAATGCGAGACTGGATGGGCGGGGATTATGCAAACGAAACGTTTGCCGCGCATAGACGGTATTATCGCGGGGACGAGTTGTTTTGTAACGATTACGGTTCTACGCATAATACAACCGATCATCCGAACAACACGAAAATCGGTTACGTAAAAAAGATGGATTTAGACGCGGAAACTGCGGATGGTCGAACGCTCGGAGAAACGCATCCGGAATATTTCAGCGATTATACGAACGCAATGGAGAAGGGCGACTACGACCTTTGTTTTTCGAACGGTATCACAGACCAAGGAACGCTTGCGGAAGGACAAAGCGTCGCTTCTTTAATGATCAAAGCGATGAAAAACTCCTTGGAAAAAGATAAAGAAGCGAAAGCCATCGAGTATTTTATGGTAGGACATACCGATAACCGAAATTGTGTTTGCAAGTGCGATACTTGTGTAACCCGTCGGGCAAACATAAAGGATTCGGGAATTTGGGTCATGTTCATCAATGTAGTCGAGCAGCACGTCAACGAGTGGTTGTCTGAAACGCAAGGCAGAAAAATAAAAATTGTTATATTTGCTTATCAATATACCGAAGTTCCCCCCGTTGAAGAAAAAGCGGACGGTACTTATGAACCGATTAATGAGCTTTGTCGCGCGAATGACAACGTAGTTATCCGTATTGCGCCGATTAGCGCAGATTTTACCTATACATATTTAGACCCGCGGCAAGATAAAGGTACGTTGAAAACGTTCCAAGGCTGGTCAACGGTAGCCAAAAACGTAATGGTTTGGGATTACGTAGTAAATTTCGACGAATATTACTGGTATTTCCCGACAACGGAATATTTGAAGATAAACTTGAACACGTTTGAAGATATCGGTTGCGTATACGCCATGTTGCAATCAGCTTGGACGCAAAATTCTATATGGATAGACGATATCCGCAATTATATTACGAGTAAATTGTTCTGGAACGACGCTTGGAACGTGGAATATTTAATGAATGAATATTTAAGTTTGTTCTACGGTGAAGCGCAAGATTGTGTTAAAAGCGTAATCGGTTTATTCGAAAGCTACTATAACGAACTTCGTTTAAAAGACGAATTGGAAATCGCAATTTTTAACGGCAACGGATTTTTAAAAGCGGATATGAATCCGATAGGCTGGTTGAATAAAATTATGCGCACGGTAGACGACGGTATGTTGTCGATCGAAAACGACGACAATATTTCCGAAGACAGGAAGCAAGCGCTTATTTATAAATTGGAAGAAGTGAAAATTACGCCGATGCGTATGATTTTGAGAAATCATACCAAAAGTACGGAAATAGAATTTGCCATTGCATTCTTTGATTTATTAGAAGCGCACGACGTCAAGCGATTAGGGGAAAATTCATCTCAAACGGTTGCGTCAAGAAAAGCGGAGTGGGGCTTGGCTTAAACGCCCTATAAAATCATGAAAATTCATCATAATAACAGCAGGAATTGCTCAATTTGGTTCGACGAATCAAGACCGTCTGTTGCGTATAGCGCCGAACTGCTTAACGAGTATTTTGAAAAATGCTGCGGGTTTACTTTTCCGTATAATACGCCTACGACGTATGCATTTGTTTTAGGAGAATGCGAGAAATCGCTAGAAGTGATAAAATCGGAAGATACGACTGCATTAAAAAACGACGGCTTTTTAATTCTTCTTCGTGAAAATACCGTGTATATTTTCGGGAATACAGATTTATCCGTCGTTTTCGGCGTATACGAGTTTATAGAGCGTTTTTTGGGCGTAAAATTTTTCAATAAAGATGCGGTATTTGTTCCGCGGCTGGATGAGATCGATATAACGGACATCAGGATTGAGCGAACTCCTGTCTTTGACCAAAGAGTGTTTTTAACAGGTTTTGCGTTAAACGCTCCGCTTTGTGCAACGCAGTTTCGTTTCAATTTCCCCAATCCCCGTTTGTACGAACAGTACCGTACGGATAAGCTTTGGTGCGATCAAGTACCCGACCCGCATAATTCTTGGCATTATTTGAACGAACGAGATTACGGCGAAAGTCATCCGGAGTTTTTTTACAAAAGCAGAATGGGGAACGTGGAGCTTTGTTATTCCAACGGCATTACGGACGATTACCGTTTCGACGCCGAAAAAGACGTAAGCGTCGCAAAGTTGGTAGCGGACAAATTATACGGTTTGGTAACGCAAAATCCGAAATCCAAATATTTTGTATTCGGGAAACAAGACGATTCTACGGCGAATTGCGATTGTCCTACTTGTACGCGTAGACGGAAACTGTTGGGCGGCGAAGGTGGAGTGATGGTCGTTTTTTTGAATGCGGTGATTCAAGAAGTGGAACGCCGTTTAAAAGAAAAACACCAAAAATCAGATTTTTGCGTTTCGACTTTGGCGTATCATAGTACGGTAGAGCCGCCCGTGAAAGACGGGAAGCCTATTTGCGACGCCGTGATTCCTTGCGACAAATTGCATATTCGTTATGCTCCGATCGCCGCCGATTATACCTATTCGTTTTTAGACGAACGCCAAGACGGAACGGTAAAAAGACAACTGTTTGGTTGGGCGAGTCTTACAAGAAATCTTATGATTTGGGATTACCAATGTAATTTTTACGAATATTATTGGTATTTCCCGAATTTGCGTTACTTAAAAGAAAATATTTGTTTGTATAAGGACGTAGGCGTAAGCTATATACTCAATCAAGGCGCATACAATATTGAAACGGATTGGCAAGGTGAAATAAAAGCTTACGTTTGCGCGAAATTATATTGGGACACTTCTTTGAACGTAAAGGAGCTGGTGGAAGAATACGTACGGTATTATTACGGCGTTGGAGCGTCTAAAGTGTTGCAATTTATCGGCAATATGGAAGCATTTTTTGCTCAAAAGATCGAAAACGGATTCCATTTGAGTATTTTCAACGGAGATAAGGAATATTTTTTGCCCAAAGAATACCCGATAGAATTTCTACAGGAAAATTTAAATATTATTGAAAGCGCTATACGGGACGTGGAAGAGAGTTCGTTGTTAGACTCTGAAAAAATCCTATTCAAACGCCGTTTGCAGTATGTTTTACTCACGCCGCTTCGCATGATCATGAAAAACGAAAAATTTTATTTTCCTGAAGCGGAAGAGCACTATCGCGCTCGTTTTTTAGCTTTGGCAAAGGAGCTTCGAGTGGTCAAGTTAGGGGAAGGGTTGCCGTTGTATATTCCCATGCAGCAAGACGGGGTATGCGCGTATAAAATCGTATTAGGCGAGTCTTATACCAAAGAAGAACAGCTCGCGGCGGAATATTTGCAAAGCGCTTACGAACGCCTTGCGGGAGTTAAACTGCCGATTGTAGGGGATAATGAAGTGTATCCGTATTTCGGCGAGCAGGCTATTTGTATCGGAGAACATATGATGTTTAACGAGTTTTACAAGGGCACAATTCACGAAAAAGATTATGCGTATTATATTGAGTCCAAAGGGAAATGTCTATTCGTGGCGGGGACGGATCGTTTGCAAAATGCAATAGATTTGCTGCTTGGCGAATTGATGATCACAGGCTCGCAAAATACAAAAACCGTGCAACTACCAATCATTAAGAAATACAAATATAAAGCAATATAGGAGAAGTAAATGGCAAAAATAAGCGTTGATAAAATTTTAGAAAAACTGTCTTTGGCGGATCTCGTCGGGCAAGTTCTATGTTATGATATTAGCGATAACGACGATCCGAGAGAAGTTGAAGAAATTATCAAAACCATTCGTCCCGGGGGAATCTTTATTACGCACATGACTCCCGAAAAGATTAAAATGTATACGGAAATGGTAAATGCTTATACGAAAGTACCCTGTATCGTTGCCAGCGATATAGAAAACGGACCCGAAACGGCGGTGAAAGATACGGGTTATATTCCGCATGCAATGGCTTGGGGTGCGTGCGACGATCCCGAGTTACTGGAAAGAGCGGGTAGCACGATCGCGGCAATTTGTCGGAAAAACGGAGTTCATTGGACGTATTCTCCCGTCGTTGATATCAATTATAATTTTCGAAGCGCGGAGTGTAATATTCGTGCGATAGCGGATACGCCCGATCAAGTCGTGAAAATGGCGAGCGCTTTTATAAAGGGAATGGAACAAAATAAGTATATGGCGACTTGTTGTAAGCATTTCCCTGGGGAAGGCGTTGACGAACGGAATTCGCATTTTGTAACGACCGTGAACAGCTTATCCAAAGAAGAATGGATGAATACTTACGGATATGTATATAAAAAGATGATAGAAATGGGCGTGCCGTCTATTATGGTGGGGCATACTTCGTTGCCTGCGTATGAAGAAGACATACACCCTTTGTTCGGTGCGCCACCCGCTGTTTTAAGTTATAGTTTGATGACAAAACTTTTGAAACAAGAGCTGGGATTTGACGGTTGCGTAGTTTCCGACGCAATGAGTATGATCGGAGTTGCCGCGCGCGTTCCCGATTTAACGGAAATTTCGTTGCGGTTCTTAAATGCCGGCGGCGATATGGTGTTATTCCCTGAACCTACCGATTATGAAGTAATCTTAAAAGCTGTAAAAGATGGAAGATTGCCTTTGGAACGCTTGAAGGATGCGGTAAAACGCGTACTCAAATTAAAAGAAAAAGTCAGATTGTTTGAAGAAAAAACTTCTTGGACGGATAATATTTCCGTTCCCGAAAGCTTATCGGCACTCGCGCAAGAGATAGCGGAGAAAAGTATTAAAATTGTAAGAGATTACGATCATATTCTACCGCTTAAAATAAAAGGCCGCGGGAATATTTTAATGATAAATATGTTAGAACCGTATTTTCATAAAAATCCTACGGGAATGGAATTTGATGCGTTACGTAAAGAGCTAGAAAGCAATGGCTGCAAGGTTGACGTAATTACCAATCCGAAGCATAAGGTAATCCAAAACATGATTTATAATTATGACGCCGTGTTGCTAAACTGCAAAATGAGTTCGAAGGATTACCACGGCGGCTCGTTGCGTATTGGGTGGAATAATATTATGACGTTCTGGCGCGGTTACGTTCTGCAACACCCGAAATTCATTTTTATTTCTTTCGGGGACCCGTATAAGTTATATGACGCGCCGTATCTTAAGGAATATATAAACGCGTTTTCTTACTCGGACGCTTCACAACGCGCAGTTGCAAAAGTGCTGTTAGGCAAAATAAAAGCGGAAGGGAAAAATCCCGTAGCCTTTGAGAACTTTTTTGAAAGAGAAATTTAATAAAATAGAGAGCAGGGCGCTTATTATTGCGCCCTGCTCTTGTATATAGATGCGTTTATTAAAAGTCGAAAACTGCGTTACTACAAGCTTTTTTCCCTTGTTCATCAAAAACTTCGAAACGGAAAAAGGGACTTGCAAAGTTTTCTAAATTTACGCAAAAACAGTTGACTTCACCTTTTTTTGTGAATTCGTATATACCAAAGCGTTCGCGTGTGCGACCGATTACAAAAAGCGATATGCAGCCTATCGTTTCTACGTATAATTTTTTGTCTTCCAACCAAGCGGAAAGGATTTTAGGACCTTCTGAAGAATAAAAATTCCCTTGCTCTAACGCCGAAATAATGCTTGAATAATCGAGCTTTTCCGCTAAAATCCATGTCCAGCCCTGAAAAGCATGTCGGGGATTTAACGTATGCGTATCGTCCGTCACAATGGTGAAAATAC
>JAFVRU010000010.1 GCA_017504065.1 Clostridia bacterium | reverse complement strand
CTACGCTTCGTTTAAACAAATTCCCAAAACGTATACAGAAGCGGCGGAGCTTGATGGAGCTGGGGAATTTACGGTTATGGTACGTATTATATTTCCGTTTGTAAAAGGTTCGATTTTTACGGTAATTTTGTTGCAATTTATCAGTCTTTGGAACGATTATCAAACCCCGCTTCTTTATATGCCGACGCACCCGACGATTGCATACGGATTACAGTTGTTTACCGGTGGCGCGTTTGAAGCGGCTACGGCAAACGTACCGATGAAGTTGGCGGGTTGCATCCTTGTGGCTGTTCCCTTGTTGATTGTCTTTGTCGTGTTCCAAAAGAGATTGCTTGGGGATATTACGGTGGGCGGTTTGAAATAAATTGTTGCCATATTAGATCTTATTTTGCCTATCAAATTAGAGCTCAATGCGATGGCAAAAGAAATAAAACAGAATTTTAAGGAGAAAGAAATGAAGAAAAGTATGAAGAAAGTTCTCGCAACGTTGTGTGCCGTGTGTACACTGGGGGCGATTGGAACAGGGATTACATTTGCAACAGCGGCTTCTCAAAATGGGGAGTCTGCGTCGGTTGTAGATGAAGTCGTAGCCAATTCGACGTATTACGTGGAGCAAAATTCCGTAAACGCGTCGACGGCGACGTATGGAAATTTTGAAGACATTGCTTCGATTTCTAAAACGAATGGCATCATCACGAATTTATATCCCAAAGATAAACTTGTGTTGCGTAACGTGATTGATTTACGGGAAAGAGATTCCGAGGATTTATTGATTGCTACGACGGCAGTTCCTACGTCGTTAGGCGCGCCTGACGTGCAGAGAATTCGCTATGAAATCGTGGACGCTTACGATCCGACGAACTACGTAACCGTAGATATCAAGCCGCATCGCGACGAAAAACAACTGATGACCACTGGTTATGCAAATATTTGGGCGAGCAACGGACAAAAGCCTACGGCTGTGGATCGTGGTGGTACGTATGTGCACGTAGACAATTATTGGGGAACGTGGACTCGGTTTTCTTTCTCTGGTGCGCCTGAACCGCATTATAATCTTGACAAGAGTGTCTTTGGTATAAGCTTTGATATTCAAACGAATATCGTCTATTTGTATGACTCCTTGACGAACGAGTTTTTACCGATTGCCGATTTGGATAATAAGGACCATTTTGGTTTAAATTTGTGGGAAGGTTTTACGACAGGGGAAGTATATTTTAAAGTCTACGCTACTACTTACGAAAAAGAAACGGCACAATTGTTTATTACGAAATACGATAATTATGATTTAAGCAGAAGAGAAATCGTTGACGGACAAGGTCCGACGATTATGGTAGACTATGGTGAATATACGCAAGAATCTTATCCTGAAGCGGTTGTGGGCTATAAATATCAATTATTTAATGCTTGGGCATTCGACGTATACACGGGCGAAGCGGACGTGGAGATGAAGGTGTACTTGGATTATGGTTCGCAAAATCCCAAGCAACAATTCTTCGATAAACGGACGTTGGAATGGACTCCCACCGTTGCAGGGATCTACACCGTTCTTTATGAATCGAAAGACGCTAATGGTAACGTTACGCAAAAGGCTGTAAATATTCAATGCAAAAGGGAAGCGGAAGTAGAAGTTTTAGCATTAATGCTTGGATCTTACGCGGATTCGGTGGCAATCGCTTCGAACGTTATGTTGCCCTCTACGCAAATTACAGGCGCAATCGGGAATGCGAAATTAAGTGTTACCGCTACGTTGAACGGTCAGCCGTTAGAGATTACAAACAATACGGTGTTCGTGGCAAAAACGGGTACGTTGAAGGTTGTTTACGATTTGTCTGATTATTCAGGCAGAAAAACGCAAGAAGTCATCGAAATTACGGTAAAAACAACAAATAAGCCTTCGTTTGTAGAAACGCCTATTTTGCCGGAATTCTTTGTGGAAGGCAACAGCTACAAGCTGCCCGTTATTTCTGCATACAATTACGTGGACGGATCGGGAAAAGCTTTACCTACGGTAATCAAAGTGAAAAAAGCAGGTGAATCTACCGCAACGACGATTAATGGCACTTACGTACCTACGGTAAGCACGCATAAAGAGTTGGTGGAAATTATTTACGAAGCAACGATCAACGGAGAAAGTGCGACTTGGTCGAAGTTCGTACCCGTTTATAAGACGCGTCAAGACAACAAATTGGATATGAGCAAATATTTCGAAAGTGCGAACGGCACCGTAACGGCGAAACGGGACTGGGTACAGTTTGACGCGACGGAAGACGCTGCGTTTACGTTTGTTAATAGTATTTACTCCACATCTATGTCATTGGATTTCTCCTTGCTTGCATCGGCAAAAAATATCGGGAAGTTGAATATTTATCTTACCGATTATTACGATTTAAGCAACCAAATTTGTTTCACCTATACTGTTAAGAATGGTGTAACGGTATTCTATGCAAATCAAAAAGAAGACACCGCGTTGGAAGTTAGTACTGCATTTAAGGCAGATGCTTCGTTTAATTTGAACTACGATAATCTTACAGCTACGGCAAAATACGACATCGCGAATAACAATACGATCACGATTGCAAAGAATTTGCAAGACAAGCCGTTCAATGGCTTCAAGGGTCAAGAATACTATTTGACGATTGAATTGGAAGGTGTCAAAAACAATGATGCAGCTTTGGCACTGAAAAAGATCAACGGGCATTTCTTCTCTTCAGATGACAAGGAATACAGCCAACCGACGATTACGTTTGACGGGGATTACGGCGCGGAAATGAAAGTGGGCGCTACGTCCGTATTGCCTAATGCATACGTATTTGACGTGCTGGACGGAAAAATGGAAACGAAATTGACGGTAATAGCTCCCGATGGAAGCTTCGTTACTTCCTTAGACGGGGTAGCACTGCAATCGATCGTTCTTGGAAATGAGACAATCTCGTTCAAGTTGGATAGTTATGGGAAATATCAAGTATTCTATATCGCATCCGATCGTTCGGGAAATAAGAGAACGTTTAGTTATTCCATTCGCGTAATTGATACGCAGTCGCCTGTAATCGAATTGAAATATACGATTCAAGAAGCGGCGAAGTTAGGAGACAACGTATATCTGCCTAGTTTTGAAATACAGGACAATAAATCGGATAGTGCGAATATTGTTTCGGGGATTTTGATTATTGCGCCGAATGGAAAATTGAAAGAATTTAACCGTAAAAATAACGTTGGCTTTGTAGCATCCATGGTAGGCGATTATCGCGTTATGTATTATGCGTATGACGAGGAAGGCAATCAAAGCGTGAAAGTATTCACAATTAAGGTGACGGAGGCATAAACCATGAAAAAGAAATTCAGATTTTTAGCGTTAGCAATGCTTGCGGTTGCATCCCTTTCGGCGATAGGCTGTGGGAAGGGCTCAAGTTCGAGTGGCGATGGAGATAGTGGCAATACTCCGCCAGAAGATATGAATGGTACGTATGAAAATAATATCGGGGATAACTTTGAATCGGTATATGGTCCGCTTGAAGGCACGATTCACGAACGCTCTATTTCCGCAACAACCAATAAAATCTTAGATAACGGCGTTACGAGTTACAAGTTGTTATTGCCTACGGAAGCAGGGGAACAAACGATGCTTGCGGCAAGTGAGTTTAACACTTTCTTTAGCGAATCCACAAGCGTGCGTTTGCCTGTTTTGCAAGACGACAGTATCGCTTATAGTGATTCCGCGACCTATATTTCGTTGGGGAATACTACCTTTTTACAACAATCAGGTATAACGGTGGATTACTCTACGCTCGAATGGCAGGGTTATGAAATTGTAACGAAAGGGAACTCGATCTTCATTGCTGCGGAAGATTTGGGTGTATTGTACGGGGTTTACGATCTGTTGAATTGTTTGGTGGAATTTGAAACGTTCTCAGCGAATTATTATCATCTTGCAAAGAACGTGAAAGATATTCCTTTATACAATTTCGATATCAAAGAAAAACCGGATATTCCGTATAGACAAACGTCATATGGCAACGTTTTAAAGGTAAAGATGGCGCAACATCGTATGAGAATGACGTTGGAAACAGAATATTTCGTTGAAGGCGCAAATACTCATAAAATTTTCAACTTTGTTCCGAAAGAATTGGCGGCAGAGCACCCGAATTGGTTTATGCCGAGTATGAAACAAATCTGTTATACGGCAGGAGAATACGGCAGTAGCGAGTATGAAGCGTTGATTGACTGTGTTGTAGAAAAAGCAAAGGTTTTACTCACGAATGATCAAAAACATAACGTTCTTTCTATTTCGCAAGATGACTATAACGTTTGGTGTGATTGTGTAGGTTGTAAAGCTGTTATCGAAAAATATGGCGTAAAAGCAGCGACGCAAATTTTATTTATTAACGACGTTGCGGAACGTGTGGAAGAATGGGTAAATGTTGCTTTCCCTGGTCGTAAGGTAATGCTCGATATTTTGGCTTACAATCAATCGTCAATCGCACCTACGACGTTGCAAAGCGACGGGACGTATAAACTCAACCATGAAGATATGAAATTGCGTGATAATGTCCAAATCATGGTTGCGCCAATCGATAACGATTACAATACTCCGATATTTGACGAGAAAAACTTGGTATTGAAAAACTATTTCCTTGCATGGGAACCTGTTGCTTCTTGTTACTCCGTATGGACGTACGACTGCTATTGGTATAACTATATGGCACCAATGGATAGTTGGAGTAATATGAGCGATATAGCGAAATTTTTAGTAAAGCTGAATACGCAGTGGTGGTGGCCGCAAGGCGCTTGGAGTCAAACGCAAAATACGAACTTTGACTTATTGAAGAACTATATTTATAGTAAGCTTATGTGGAACGCAAATTCCGACGTGTCAGCTCTTATCAATAATTATTTTGATAAAGTTTATCGCGATGCAAGCGATACGATGAAACAAGCGTACTGGAATATGAGAGCGGAATTACGTAGACATACCGTTCTCGGTCTTGACGGGAATACTTGGCAACAACCGTTGACGACGACGAAATATTATACGAAACAATATCTGGTTGCGCAAATCGCGCAAATCGAAAAAGCGTATGCAGACATCGAAAAGTATAAGGTAAGCGATCCTGCATATTACGAAACCATTTGCGGTGAAATTGCACGAGAAGCCTGTGGACCTAGATTTATGTTGTTTGCAATCTATGAAGGTACGTTTGCCAACTCGGAGCGTCAAGAGTTTGTAACGAGCTTATATAAGGATTTAATCGAATTAGGGTTTGATAGAGTGGAAGACTATACGACGATCGACGATTATTTCGCAGGTAAATTATAATATTGTAAACCAAAAAAATAGATATAAGGAGAAAAATTATGTTTAAAGGTAAGAAATGGTGGATTGGCTTATGCGCATTGTTAATGACGTGCGGATTTGCCGCTTGTAGCTCTTCTAGCGACTCATCGTCTTCTTCGATTGATGAAGCGAGTTCAAGCACGAGTAGCGAAAGTTCTTCGCAGGCTCCTGTTCCGTCTTTGACGTTATCGGCGGAAACGTTAACGATGGATTTGTTTGATAGCGTTACGCTTTCGGCAACGATGGAAAACTTGTCGGGTGATGCGATTTGGACTACGTCTGCTCCTACGATTGTAACGGTAGATAACGGGAAACTCTTCGCGCTCGACATGGGTACGGCAAACGTAACGGTTACAGTCGGGGACTATTCGGCTATTTGCGCCGTTACGGTAGTACGCGGAGAAACGAATCCTGAATTCGACGCACTCGGCGACACGCTCTCGCTTGTAAAGAATTCTACGTTCCCGCTTAACTGCGCAATGAGCGTTAACGGCGAAGAGTTTGATTTAGCGGAATGCACCTTTGAAACGACGGGGAACGTT
>JAFVRU010000080.1 GCA_017504065.1 Clostridia bacterium | reverse complement strand
TTGCTCCTTTCTACTTTCTCCGTTTTGCCGCTCTCCCGCGGAAAAACGCGCGCAACATTTTTCCCGCAAAAAGCCGCTTTCACCATCATTATATAGACATTTTTTGTCTATGTCAACTATTTTAGACTGTTTTTGTCTATATTTATGCTATGACCATTTTTGAAAAACCCGTTTTAAAAGGGGGGATTTCGGAATCGATAAACCGAAGAACGAAAAAAGGCGAACCTATGAAATCTATCAAATTTGCAGAACGGTTAAAGGGGTTGCGGCAGGAAAGTTGCGCCACGCAAAGCCAACTTGCGGACGCGCTGCGAACCACCCAACGTCGAATTTCCTATTTGGAATCGGGCAAGGTTGAACCCGATCTCCAATTACTTTGGGAAATCGCCGATTTTTTCGACGTTTCCGTCGATTTTTTGATTGGAAAAACGGAAATGTAAAACAAACGAAAATGTAAAACGCCGCAAACTGCGGCGTTTTTTTACGCAAACAGTGCGGGACTTCCCCGCACTTTTTATATCGTATTTATGCTTATTCAGTAACCGCGGGAAGTTCTCCAACCGTCGCATTACCATAGGTGAACGTGTAAGAAATCAACCTTCTATCATTTTCTTAAATTCCGCTTCGTCGATGACCTTGATCCCCAATTTCCGCGCCTTTTCCAGCTTACTTCCCGCTTCCGCGCCCGCGACGACAAGCGTCGTCTTCGACGTTACCGACGATTGACAGACTCCCCCGCGCGCTTCGATGAGTTTTTGCGCTTCGCTCCGCTTATATTCCGTTAGCGAACCCGTCAACACCACCGATTCACCCGAGAAAATCCCGTCCGTTTTTTCTTCCGACCATACGGGCGCAACGCCGACTTCCGCAAGCGCCGCAAGCTCCGTCAAATTTTCTTCGTCCGCAAAATATGCGAGAATGGCGTTTGCCGTGATCTCCCCGACGTTCTCCATTGCAACCAGCTCGTCCACCGTCGCTTTTTGCAAGTTTTCCACCGAACGGAATTTTAGCGCAAGGTCTTTCGCCGCAACCCTGCCTACCCCTTCGATCCCGATCGCGTACAAAAACGCGTCGAGTTTGGGAGTCTTACTCTTTTCGATCGCCGTCAATAAATTTTGCGTTTTTTTCATTTTGAAGCTTTCCAGCTCCGCCAAATCGTCCGCGGTCAAACGGTACAAATCGGAAAATTTCGCCGCTTTGCCTTTGCCGACGAGCTGCCGCGCCGTACTTTCCGAAAATCCGTCGATGTCCATCGCGTTCTTGCTCGCGTAATGATCGAGCGCCGCCACCACGCGCGGTTCACAGCGCCGATTGGGGCAGAACAAATGCGCGCCGATCTCGTTGAGCTCCGAGCCGCAAGCGGGACAAACCGTCGGTTTTTCTACGTCCTTGCTCTCCGACGTATGCTCCGTCGCGCCCAAAATTTCGGGAATGACTTCGTTGGATCTTCTCACGAGCACGCGCGAACCGATTTTGACGTCCTTTCGACCGATATCCCCGTAGTTGTTCAAAGTCGCCCGCGAAACGGTCGCGCCCGCGAGCTCCACAGGTTCGAGCAGCGCAAGCGGTGTGAGTTTCCCTGTTCTACCGACTTGCCAAATGACGTCTTTGAGCTTTGTCGTTACTTCTTCGGCTTCGAACTTATACGCCATCGCCCAGCGCGGGAATTTATCCGTATAGCCCATTTCTTCCCGAAGCTGCGCGTCGTTGACTTTGATGACCGCGCCGTCCGTCAAAACGTCGATATTTTTGCGTTCCCGCTCGATCTCCGCGATCGCCGCCAACACGGCTTCCCCGCTTTCACATACGCGGAAATACGGGAATACTTTAAACCCTTCTTGCTGCAAAAATTCATGCGCTTCCGTCTGCGAAAACTCCCTGCCGTCGGACGCGTAATTCACGTCGTAAAAATAAATGTCGGGACGGCGGAGCTCGGTGATTTTCGGATCGAGATTGCGGATTGCGCCCGCTACGGCGTTCCGAGCGTTTTTCAAGGGCTCTGCCGCCGTTTTATTGTAGTTTTCCAGCACGGAAAGCCGAATCACCGCTTCCCCGCGCACTTCCAAAGTTCCCTGATACCCGATTTTGAGCGGAAAGGATTTGATCGTCAAAACCTGCGCCGTTACGTCTTCCCCGACCGCGCCGTTCCCCCGCGTCGTCGCGCGGACAAATTTGCCTTGATCGTAAGTCAAACATACCGTCAACCCGTCGAATTTATACTCCACCGTATACGCGACGTTTTTCCCCGCCGCCTTTTCTACGCGAGTCAAAAACGCCTGCAACTCCGTTTCGCTGACCGATTTATCCAAGCTGAACAGCTTGGCGATATGCGTGTGTTTTTCAAACGCCGAAATCGGCTCGCCCCCCACTCGACGGGTCGGGCTGTCGTCGTACACTACGCCGTCCGCTGCTTCCAAGCGCCGCAACTCGTCGTACAACGCGTCGTATTCCTTGTCCGATACCGTCGGCGCGTCCAATACGTAATATTCGTACGCCCATTTGTTGAGTACGTCTATCAGCTCTCTTTTTCTATCCATACGTCTTTCCCCTTACTCGTCCAAAACCGTCAACGGCGCTAACGTTGCCGATAATTGTTTGATTCCTAACCCTTCGAACGCAATATCCAAAATCTTATTGCTTCCCGTACCGCGCGCGTTCACGATCGTGCCGAGCCCGAACTTCGGATGGCGTACGCGCACCCCCACGCGAAGCGCCGAAACGTCTTTCCCTGCCGTCGGCTGCGTCGGCGTTCTGCCGATCCCGCCGTAAGTGAATCCACCGCTCTTTTTCGCGCCGCCCGTCGTGCCGCCGTACGAACTCCCTTGCGAGCTTCCATACGAACCACCGTACGAACTACCATAGGAACTCCCACCGTAGGACGAACCACTCCAAGTCGAACGGGTAACGCCCGAATTTTGCCGCGCGCTATCGCCATAACTACCATAGCCGGTTTTGCGCCCGCCGAAGCTTGTATATCCGTCGTTGGCTTCGTACCTGCCCCCGCCGTACGCCGAATTTCCGTACGATTCGGGATCGTCGTACCCGTCGTAACCGTACGGGCTGCGACGGATTTCACGGGGCAGTTCGATTTCCGAACTCAATTCCTTTAAGAAACGGGAACGAGCAGTCAATTCCCGCTTGCCGTATAAGTAACGGCTCTTGGAACGGGTAAGATACAACCGTTCCTTGGCGCGCGTAATCGCGACGTACGTCAAACGCCGTTCTTCTTCCAAATCGTCGTCGTTGCCGATCGCCCGAGAAACGGGCAAAATATTTTCTTCCATACCGCAAAGGAACACGCAACCGAACTCCAAGCCCTTGACCGCGTGAATAGTGGCAAGCGTTACGTAATTCCCGTCGTCCATATCGTCCGTATCCGACGAAAGCTGGACTTGGTGCAAGTAATCGGTGAGCGTCGATTCGGGGTTGAGCCGCACGTAATCGTCCACGGACGTGATAAATTCTTCAATGTTCGCGCGTTTGTTGATACTTTCGTCCGAGTCGTCCGCGTACGCTTCCCGCATTTTCGTGTCCGCGACGATCTTTTTTACAAGCTCGTTGACGGGCATATCTTGGCTATCCACAATCCACGTTTTGATCAAATCACGGAAATCCACCAGCTTTTGCTTAGTCGCGCCCGTGAACCCGATCTCGTCCAAATCGAGCAAGGAATCGTACACCGAAAGCTCGTTTTCATACGCGTAATTTTGCAAAGCTTCCACCGTTCTCGCGCCGATTCCGCGCTTGGGGAAGTTGATGATCCGCGTAACCGCTTCGCTGTCGAACGGGTTGCTGATAATCCGCAAATACGCCAACAAATCCTTGATCTCCTTACGCTCGAAGAATTTAAAGCCCCCGAATACTTTATAGGGGATTCCGTCGCCCGTGAACTCTTGTTCGAACGACCGAGTCAAGGCGTTGAGCCGCATCAAAATCGCGAAATCGGAATACCGATACCCTTTCCGAAGCAGCCCCGCGATCGTATGCGCGACAAACCGCGCTTCGCCGCTTTCTTCTTCCGCTTCGTGTACCTGTATTTCTTCTCCGTCGGCATTCTCCGTCCAGAGCGTTTTATCCTTGCGCCTGCCGTTGTGTTTGATCACGGTATTGGCGAGCTTCAAAATCCGCTTGGTCGAGCGGTAATTGCGCTCCAGCTTGAATACTTTCGCTTCTTTGAAATCCTTTTCGAAGTGTAAAATGTTCTCGATTTTTGCGCCCCGCCAGCCGTAAATGGACTGATCGTCGTCCCCGACCGCAAACAAGTTTTGATGCACCGAAGCCAAATACCGAATGATCTCGTACTGCACCGCGTTCGTGTCTTGGAACTCGTCTACGAGAATGTAACGGAATTTTCCGCCCAAATATTCCCGCGCGTCCGTATTCGTCTTTAACAGGTTGCGCGTTTCGTTGAGCAAATCGTCGAAATCCAACGCGTTGTTTTCCCGCAAATGCTTTTGATAACGGCTATACACCTTAACGATCTCGTCGATATCCCGATCCCCCGCGTATTCTTCCGCGTATCGGTCGGGATCATACCCCAGCATTTTCGCGTTTGCGATATGGAATTTCACCGATTTGAGCAGTTTTTCGTCGTCGTAATCACATTCCTGAAAGGATTTTTTAATGATGTTGTTACGCTCGGTTTCGCTGTAAATGGAAAAATTGTTCCCGATCCCCGCTTCCGTCGCAAACGAGCGCAAAATGCGCACGCACATGCTATGAATCGTGCATACCCAAGCCGAAGAAACGTCGATCATGCGCCCCAAACGTTCCTTCATTTCGTTCGCCGCTTTGTTGGTGAACGTGATCGCTAAAATCGCGCTCGGCGGAACGCGTTTTTCTTCTACGAGATAAGCGATACGGGAAGTGAGCACGCGCGTCTTACCGCTGCCCGCGCCCGCCAATACCAAAACCGCGCCTTCCGTTTGCAAGACGGGTTGGATTTGTTCGTCGTTTAATTGTCCTAAAATTTCGTTCATTTCTATCATACGTAAATATTATACCATACCGACGATTTTTTTGCAAGTTATCCGCCCCGCTTTTTCCGTCAAAAGAAAAAATCCGTCCAAAGGACGGATCAACGCGACTACGCGTTTTTGTTTAATACTTCGAATTCACACTCCCGACGGAAACGCTCCAACGCACGTAAATATTTTTCGCTCAACGTCAGCGTATACCGCTGTTTTTCTTCATAGGAAAGCCCGTCGTAGTATTCCCGATCGGTAAGCCGACCGATTGCGTCGCTCACTTCCCCTTCGGAAAGCAGCATTTCTTTGACTTTCAGATAGAACTCGTCTTCCTTTTCGCCCGAAATTTGCGCGGTTACTCGGTTTCTAAAATACCTGCCCGCGCGGCTCTCGTTCAAGCCCTGCTTTCGGGCTTTTTCCAGCGTTTCCGTCATATCCGACTGACAGGTCGACCAAAACCCGTTTTTGATCCGATCCTTTGCTCTGCGCGCTTCTTCTCTTAACGTGCGCTCGTTCCGTTTTTCCTGCGACATACTCCACCTTGTTTTTACGTTTTTCTTTTTGCTTCGCCCTTTTTCGACACGGGCAAGAAAAAAGAACCCACGTTTGTGAGTTCTTTCGTTCTTTTAGTTTCTGCTTCTTTTGCGAGCCGCTTCCGACTTCTTCTTTCTCTTTACGGAAGGTTTTTCATAAAATTCCTTCTTACGAAGATCGCCGATGATCCCGTCGCGGGAGCATTTTCTCTTGAAACGACGCAATGCGCTTTCAACGCTTTCGTTTTCTCCGACTTTAACCGTAGACATGCTTTTTCACCTTCCTTTGCCAACGCAGTTATTGATTACCCCGTAATTATAACAATTCCGATTTTTTCTGTCAAGTCTTTTTTTGCGGTTTTTTAGAAAAATTTCCTGATTTTTCCGCATGGTAAAAAAGTATTTGTCCAATCCTGTCGCTTTTTATACAATTTCTTCGAAATCTTCTGCAGGGTGCTTACACCAAGGGCAAATGAAATCGGCAGGAAGCTCGTCGCCTTCGTATTCGTAGCCGCAAACTTTGCAAACCCATTTCCGCTTTTTCGACGGCTGCGCCGCTTTTTGCGGCTTGGGCTTGATGTTGCTTTGATAATATTCGTACGTAACCGATTTTTCCGTCGAGAGCGTTTTCGCTTCCGTAACTTCCGCTACGAACAACGTATGCGTACCGTAATCGAGCGCGTCCACGACTTTCGCCGAAATCACCGCGTTGGAACAGTCCGTCAAATAATACAACCCGTTTTCCGTCGTCGGATACGTTTGATCTTGGAATTTATCCACGTCTTTCCCCGATTGAAATCCAAATTGCTTAAACACGTCGAACGGCGTTTTTTCCGTCAAAACCGAAACGTTAAATACCTTATTTTCCCGCAACAGCTTTTCCGTATAGTTCGCTTTGTTCACGAATACGACAATCCGCTTGGGTTCGTCCGTCAACATCGACACGGTATTGACGATACAGCCGTTTTGTTTCTGCCCGTCCGTCGTCGTGATCATAAACAACCCGTACGTGATTTTAAACATCGCTTCCTTTTCGATCATTTCTTCACCTGTTCCCTATCAGTCTTTCCAAAGCCCGTGCAAGTTGCAGTAAGCGTATACCGCTACGAGTTTATCCCCACCCGAGAGCGAAAATTCACACACGGGCGATTGTTCGGGTACTAAGTATTTCACTTGATAGCCTTGCTCCGTTTCGATCGCGACCCATTCGATATAATGCTCCGCCGTCATCGGGTGCGCAACGCTACCCACGTCCACTTTGACTTTCCCGCATCTCTTCGTAACCACGGGCACGTGCTTTTCTTGCGCCGCGTCCGTCGAACCTGCAATGAGTTCCTTATACCCGTCCAAAGCCAATTCCACCTTGGAAATTACCGTCTTTTTGCAACTCTCACATTGATATACTTTTAACATTTTAATTACCACCTTATATTTATTAGGATTTAATCCTATTTGTATTATAGCATAGGAATTTTCTCTTGTCAACAGTTTACGCAAACCTTTTAAAAAAATTTCTATATTTTTTAGAATAGACGTTGTTCTGATTTATACGTTTTCTTCCTGTATCGTTTCCCCCGACGGCGCGTTTGCTTCTGCATTTTTCCGAACAATGACGCCCCAAAGCAGCTTGACGATTCCATAAGAGAGAAGGGTTACCAATCCGGCAATACAAACGTCCGTCAAATAGTGCGCGCCTACGCTCAAACGAGAAACCGCAACCAGCCCCCACCAAAGAAACCCGCCTACAAACAACGCTTTTTTATACTTACCGAATTTGGGAAGATACTCGGCAAGCGCAGGGAAAAGAAAAATCGCAAACATCGCATACGCGGAATGTCCTGACGGAAAGGAAGAAAATTCATCGTTTGCGATACCGGTTGCAAGGCTGGATTTTATATCGCTACCCGTTTGCCACCAATCCCTATAATACGCAGGGTTTGCCGAATCCAACACAAATCGAAATCTCGGACGATCCATAATTCCCTTGGTGGTCATGATGATCAGCATAAGCAATAGACTCACGAAACTTAAAAACACTACCCTTTTCAAAAGCTCGGTATTCGTACTTCTTGCCGACAATTTGTAACCCAAATATGTAGCGCATAAAAGAACGACGATACCAATCGGATATGCGATTGCCCAATGCACCGAAAACGCATTTTTATTTACCATCATTAACGTATTGCAAAAAAAGAAAAAGGAAAGCAGGAACAGCAATACCGATAAGGCAATCAACCATCTACGTTTTGCCCGAGTGTTACAATATTTTTTAGATAAATACAAAATACTCGCCCCAAGAAAACTCCATCCTACAAACGTTGGAATAATCCCCATAAATGAAAATACTATCCCAAAAAAATTCTCCGAAGGCTTCTGCCCAAGATACAAAGCGTTTGCGATTTTATAATCGAAAAAAGATCCGCAAACGGTTAACCCCAACAAGATACACGCAATCACTGCGAGCCCATAATTTTTTATTTTACGCATAAATCACCCAACATCCTATTTCTGATTGCGACAAATTGAAAAAGTCGTGTTATTTATCCAACAGTTCTTGCACGTATTCGACCGACGTTTTTAGCTCCTTTACGTCGTCGTAGTCGCGGTTATATACTTCGATGAGCAGCGCGCCGTCGAATCCGACGTCTTTCAGGCGTTTGATTAGCGTTGCAAAATCAAAGCTCCCTTTCCCGGGCAAACACATCTTTCCGCAATCGTTACAGTCGGAAATATGCACGTACGCGAGCTTCTCGCCCATTTCGTTTAAATACGCTTCGTAAGGGTGTTCGGAAATCCGCGCCTGCTTAATATCCAACACGCCGCGGAGCGCGGGAATTTCGTCCGCAAGCCGAGAAAATACGCTCGGGCGGTTGTACGTCGCCCATTCCACGTTCTCCAAACACAGGGTTACCCCACGCGCCGAGCAAAACTCCGTCAAATCCCGAAAGCCTTGAATCATGGACGGAAAATCGTCGTTTGCCCCCGAGCGGCTCGCCCGTTTGACCCGCGACGTGCCGTGGAAAGTATAGTAGGGCGCGGAGAGCGCGTTTGCGCTTTGCATTACCTTTTCCATCCACGCGTAAGCGTCTGCGCGTACCCGCGGATGCGCGCTAAAAACCTGCGGTTCGAACTCCGTATTCAAAATATGCACGGAATTGATTTGCAAATCCCCTTTCACCGCGCGCAACGTATCGCAAAAAGGCGCGCCGTATTCCGAAAACGACGTCAAAAAGACTTCGGCGGTTTTCACGCCGAGCTCGTTTAACAGCGGCAGCGCGTCTTCATTGTTCTTCCGCATAAACAGCGATGCGGTGGATACACCGACTTGCATAGCTTACTCCACGTAATACACGCGGTTTTCCCGACGGGGTTTGGGTTCGGGCTCTACATCCGCATAGCCGAGAATACAGTTCCCGATTCCTTCGTATTCCCCTTCCAAACCGAGCTCTTTCAGCCACGATTTCCATTCTTCACGCTCGAACGTTTCACGAGCGCGGTGAATCCAACACGCTCCAAG
>JAFVRU010000079.1 GCA_017504065.1 Clostridia bacterium | reverse complement strand
GTAACCGTTATGGGATATACCGTTACCGATAACCTGAGCGCAGCAGAAAACATTACCGTTTCCGTGTACGTGCTCAATCCGCACGGCGGGTTGTCCGAAGTGAAAAACGGGCAATTTGTAGCTTCGATCCGCGGGAAATGGCAGGTTTGCTATTATGCTTGCGATGAAGTGGGGAATACGCAACTCCGTTATTATACGGTTTTGGTAGAATAAGGAGAAAGGAAGATGAAAAAGAAGATTTTTCCGAAAATCGTATGCGTATTGCTTTCCGTTTGCGCGTTGTTTGCGACGGCGTGCGGCGGGAAGGGAGAAAAAGACGCGGATACGGACGGAACGTCCGTGCAAAAGAATACCTTCCAAGGCACGCACGTTTACGACGCGCCCGAAACGGACGGGTATCTTTTGCAAAACGGGAAGACGGAATATAAGTTGGTCATTCCGTCCTATTGCAGTTCGACGGTAAAAACGGCGAGAGACGAATTCTTGCACTTGTTCAAAAAGGCGACGAACGTACAGTTGAGCGTACTTTTGGACGGCGCGAACGAAAACGATACAACGGGCGAAAGCGGGTTACAGCACTCCGCGCATACCAAATACATTTCCATTGGGGAAACGAGTTTGTTGCATTCGTCGGGAATTGCAATCGATCGCATGGAGTTGGGCGACGACGGCGGTAGAATCGTAACCAAGGACGAAAACGTGTATCTTGTTGGCGGCGGCGATACGGGAACGTTGTTCTCGGTATATACATTCATGTCGATCGTGTTCGATTTCGAACAGTATTATAAAGACTGTATGGAGATCGATACGGGAGTTACGCAAGTCAAGATGCGGCAATTTAACGTAACCGATATCCCTGATTTCGAGTTCCGCGCGAACAATTACGGCGCGTTTAGCGAAACGAGCGTAGATTACGACGAGAACAATTTCCGCAACCGTATGCGTATCGTGGGGAATTCTTGGTCGTATCCGTTTATGCCCATTCACGAAGCGTATAACGATATCAACACGAAGAAAGATACCATTCATAACGTATTTAAGTATTTGCCGAAAGCAACGTATCAAATTGCCCACCCCGAGTGGTTTGCCGATAGCGGCAGACAGATTTGTTATACGGCGCACGGGGACGAGAACAGTTGGGAGTTGATGGCGCAGGAATGCGCGAAAAAGGTGGAAAACAGTTTGATGTTGTATACCCCCGACGTATATCCCGATATGAATACGGCAACGTTGACGATGGAAGATAATTCGGACGCATGTACTTGCGCGGATTGTACTGCGCTCAACGAGCAATACCAAACGGACGCGGCGGGCGCGATTCGGCTTGTCAACCGCGTGGCGCAACTCGTGGACGAGTGGATGGACTTGGAAGAAAACGAAGCGTATAAGCGTGAAACATTCACGTTGATCTTCTTTGCGTACAACTCCATGGTTCCCGCGCCTGCCGTTTATAACGAGAGCACGCAAAAATGGGAAGCGATGGACGAGAGCGTAAAACTCCACGAGAACGTGGGCGTATTTTTAGCTCCCAACAACAATTTCGATTATCAAACGAATATTTACGCGGCGGGGAACGACGCGGGTAGAAATTGTATCGACGCTTGGGCGGCGATGTGCGACAAAATTTATTTCTGGACGTACAGTACCAATTTCAGCCATTATTTCTACATGCACGATTCGTTTAGCTTTTTCGATACGGAAGGGTATCAATATTTTGCGGCAAAGAACGCGAAATACATTTTCAACCAGTCGCAGTTCGACCAACGCGGCGCATATACGGCTTGGCATTGTTTAAAAATGTATCTCGATTCCAAAATGCTTTGGAACAGTAGCTTAAACACGAACGAGTTGATCGATCGTTGGTTCAACGCCATGTTCAAAGAAGCCGCGCCGATCATGAAAACAATGTTTACGGAAATGCGCTTGCAAAATGCGGTCATTTCCAAAGAGAACGGATTCTACGTCGCGGGGATCGCGTATTTCGCGGTGGATAAATCGAGCTATTGGCCGCTTGCGTTACTCAATTCTTGGCGGAAGTATTGCGATTCGGCGCTGGAAACGGTGGCAAGATACCAAGACATCGATCCTACGTTATATGAGCAAATCCGCAAGCATATTGAAATGGAATGGCTTTCTCCCGCATTCATGACGTTATCGTTACACAAGAACGAACTTTCGCAAAAGGATAAGGGCGAGTTGGTTTCTCGGTTTAGTAAATCGGTAAAAGAATTCGGCATGTTGCGTATCAACCATTTTAGAATGGAAGTAAGCGATTTTATCGGCGGGTTACAAGGAGAACAAAATGAATAAAATGAAAAAATTTATCCTTGGATTTTTCTGCGTTTGTATCGGTTTGGCGGGGTTTGCGGCTTGTGGAAAATCCAGCTCGGAAAAAGACGCTCCGATGGAGCAAGCGGCGCAGGCGGACTTGACTTTGGAACAAGAGAGCCTGTCGTTGATCGTAGGGGATCGGCAGCCGATTTACGCGCATTATAACGTCCTTGAGAATACCGAACTGTCTTTTGTGAGCGCAGATCCGCAAATCGCTTCGGTGAATGCAAGCGGTTGGGTAGAAGCGCAAAAAGAAGGGCAAACGACGGTTACGGTAACGTACGGCGAAGCGACTGCGACGTGTCAAGTTAGCGTCGGGTTGGGGGATTTGTTGCCCACAATCCGCTTTGATCAAATTGTCGGGAACGCGGCGTTTGTCAACGTCGTAGACGAGTTGAATTTTGCCGGAAGCATTGTATTTAACAATAAACAGTACCACGATTGCACTTGGTCGTATGACGTTGTCAACGACGAAATCGGGAGCATGGAAAACGGGCTGTTCAAGCCGAAAAAGGCAGGGGAAACGGACGTCGTGGTTTCGGCGAGTTGGCGAGACGTGCAAAGCAGTTCGTTACAAACGGTGGTTCGGGTATCCGTTTCCAACTTAATCGAATTGTACGTCAACGGCGGTATGCAATCGGAAATTGTTTTGTATACCCGTTCGCAATTCGCGGGGGAAACGTATTCGACGAGTGAAACCGTATTGGCGGAAGCTTATGAAAACGGGCAAAAAATCGCGGTGGAAACGCAGCTCATAGCGGGCTCGGACTCCGTTGCGTTCGACGGGAGTTCGGTTACGGCTTTAAAATGCGGGGAAGCGCTACTCCGTCTTTCTTGCAGGGATTCCGCGGGCGTACTTTGTCAAAAAGATATTGCCGTGCGTGTAGAACGCCCTGTGTACGAATGGGACGAAGCGGTGGATTTTTCCGCTTTGGACGGCGATTTGCCGTTAGAGAAACTCTTTTTCGGGGAAAGCGTCGTGTTGACGGAAGCCTATCACGATTGGCAGCCGCTCACCGTGGAAAGCAATAAGCTGACGGACGTTTACTACGGGGAAAGCAAACCCTTGCAAAGCGCGGTAACGTTGTATACGGACGAAGTGGGCGTGGCGGTAACGCTCAACGTCTACGCGAAAATTTTGCGCACGGCGGAAGATATCCGTTGCTTGGACATTTCCGAATCGGTCGTGCAATCTTCCAAGCGCGTTTTGCGCGGGTATTACATATTAGCGAATGATATCGACGCGACGAATTTAGAGCCGAATACGCATGCGGGGTTGGATTCCAAAACTCCCGACGGAACTTGGTATTTCGACACGAATTTGGCGGGATTTTCGGGGATTTTTGACGGAAACGGACATACGTTGGATATCAACGTGGACTCGTTGGGGGTCTTCGGAGTATTGTTAAACGGCGCGCACGTAAGAAATATTGCGTTGAATACGTACGTTACGGCAAATACCGCTCGCGGTATGTCGACGAGTTTTATCTTATCGAATACGCTCAATCGCGTAACGTTGAACGAAGTCTATATCTCGATTACAGACCAACGCGCGGAAAACGGCGCGAAAATCCGTTACAACACGTCTTTGACGAACTCCATTGCGAATACGTTGCAATTCACCAACGTTGTCGTGGAATTAAAGACGGATACTTGGGACGCGGCGTACACGGGTTCGGTTTTGGGCTTGGGCGACAGCGTAGGCTCGACGGCGGGCTCGTACATCGATCGGTTTGTGAACGTATATTTCATTATGCCGAGCGAAGAAGTTCCGATTGTAAAGACTTCCAAATACCGTATTTACGGTGGGAACGACGTAGTGGAATCGGACGAATATCTCGTGTATAAGTATTCCAACGTCAAGCGTTATACGTCCTATGCGGCAATGGCGGCGGACGGGGAAAATTCGTATGCGGGATTTTCCAACGACTATTGGGATAAAGCGGGGAACGCGCCGATCTGGAAAACGGAAAGCGAACGGCATTTTATCGCTACCGCAGACGGAGCGCCCACGGACGAGTTGCGTTTGTATACGCAAGAGAGCTTAGGCGGAAAAACCTTTAAAACTTCCGCGGAGCTCGGTATGCAATATGTCGCTTCTTCCGTGCAAGCGGCGTATACCGTGTTGGAAGGCTCGGACGTGATTGCGTTGGACGGGAACGTAGTTACCGCGCAAAAACAGGGCAAGGCGAAAATTCAAATCAGCGTTCCGCACGGCGGCGCGACGATTTTGAAAACGGTGGACGTGTTCGTTACGCTCCCCGCGTTACGCTACGAAAAGACCATTCCCTATTTTTCGGCTTTAGACGGTGAATTGCCGCTCACGGAAATTTTTGGGGAAGAAGTGATTTTGCGGTCTGCCTTTGATGAAAAGGACAATGCGTTGACGGTACAAAACAATAAGGTTTTGGGCTTGAAAACAAGCGAAACGGGGGTAACCGAAACGACGATCTCCGTTTATAGCGACGAAGCGGGCTGGATTGTTCCCGTGCAGGCGTACACGAAAGTCATCGATTCGGCAGCCGATCTTACGGCGTTGGAAATTACGCAAGACAAGATCGACAACGGCGCGGCGATGATCAAAGGATATTATATCTTGACGGCGAATATCGGCTCGGAATCGCAGCCGTATGCAGGAAACGGGCATGCGGGATTGTTGCAAAAGCAAGACGGAGAATGGTTATACAATCTTACGGTTTACGGCTTTGCGGGGATTTTGGACGGCAACGGGTATTCCATCTATCAGAATGCGACGCGGTTCGGGCTGTTCGGAACGTTTTTGAACGGCGCGCACGTGAAAAACGTCGCGATCCATACCTATGCGGCGGCGGAAACGTTATCGAGCGGGCTTGCCCTTGTTTTGGCGGAAGATATGCGCAAGACAACGGTGGAGAATTGCTATTTCACGCTCACGGACGACCGCGCGGAAAAGAGCTATAACTTGATTTTGGCAAACGGTAGCGGTTCACCCGTATTAAAGAACGTAGTTTTGGACTATAAAGCGGGTTATAATGCTTCGAAAGACGGCGGCGCGCTTTTCAACAATGAAGTGATGCGTACGGATGATTCGAGCAAAGACGGCGTGATTTCGGTGATTCAAAACCGATATACGAACGTATACGTCATTGCGCCTGCAAAAACGCCGATCGGGAAGATTTCTTCCAACAAGATCAGCTACGTTTACGCGAGCAATGAAACGCAAAAGGAAACGGCGAGCGATACCAAAGCGGTATGGACGTACGCTGGAAAAGCGGACGGACAGGGCGTAACGGTCGTGCGGTACGAAAATACTCTTGCGTTGAAAAATGCGGGCTTGGATCATTCGGCGTTCTCGGCGAGCGTTTGGGATACGTCTTACGGGATTCCCGTATGGAAGACGTTGGAAAAAGAATACGTAGCGACGGTGGACGGCGTAGCGACGGAAGAAGTCCGATTATCGTCCAACGGTTTGGGCAATTCCGCGCAGCTCGGCATTTCTCTTTTCGGCTTGCCTTGCGCGGACGTAACGTTTGAAATCGTAAGCGGCGCGGAAACTATCGAGCTTTCGAACAGCGGCGTTGTAACCGCGGTTGCGGAAGGCACGGCAACGGTTGTAGCGAAACTCGGCGCGATAGAAAAGCAGTTCGCGGTGGAAGTCGCTTTGCCGTTGGAAGAATATGCGGAAACAATCGCGTACTTCTCGGCAATGGACGGCGTGTATATCAATGCGAACGGACAAGAAACTTCGCTTGCGACGATCTTCGGCGCAAACGTGGATATCGTGAAAGCGGAAACGTTAGACGGAACGGAATTGACGGTTACCGACAACAAATTGACGGGCTTGCAAGCTGCTGCGGCAACGTATACGGCAATGCAAGAAGTAACGGTAGTCTTG
>JAFVRU010000078.1 GCA_017504065.1 Clostridia bacterium | reverse complement strand
TTCCAACCATTCCACTTCAAAAGGACGTTCGTAAACGCCGCTCATGAAATCGACGTCGAAAGCGCGAAGCCCGTCAAGCGTATACGCTTGTTTTAAGTATTCGTAAATGGATTTGCTGCCCGCTACGGAAATCTTGAACCCGCCGACTACCCACAAAATCGTTTTCGCCAACCGTTCCGCTACGCGGAAATTGAGTTTGTCGTTGACGCCGTCCGCAAGCGCGTCGTAGCTATACACGTAATTATAACCGCCGCTGCGTTCCGCAACCAACGTAACGCGTACGGATTTACCGCTCTTTTTTACTTCCGCGTCGAAATCGTTCAACGCCTTGATCATGGGATAGAAATTTTTATCCAAAACAGGTACTCTCATTCGTAATACTCTCCTCTTAATTTTTTACGCTTCCATTATACTACTTTTGCAAAAAAATACAATAGAAATTCTTTCACAGTTTTTTGCTTTTCTTTCACAAAAAAATTGCGTGAAATAATCAAAAAAGAACGCGGGAAATTGACTTCCCGCGATCCATAGCTATTAACCTTTCGCTCTTTCCAAAAGCGCGTTCACGTCGGCTTGCAATTCGGCAAGTTTTTCCGTTGCTTTGCTTTCGTCTTGCGCCTTTAAAGAGTAATAAATTTTGAGTTTGGGTTCTGTGCCCGACGGACGTACGCAAACGAACGACCCGCCCGCAAGCTCGTAATATACGCAGTTGCATTTCGGCGTATCCATCGCTTGTGTTTCCCCGCTCGCCGTCAGCGTTTTTTGCGCTTTGCTGTAATCGCGGATCGCGTCGACTGAAATCCCCGCGAGCTCGGTTACGGAGAGCGTTTTCAGCCCGTCTACGACCGCGTTCATTTCTTTCATCGCGTTCAGCCCCGAATATTGCACGGACACGTTCTTGTCGAGTACGTACCCGTATTTTTTGTAAATTTCCTGTAAACGCGCGTAGACCGTTTTACCGATATAGGTATAATAGCAAACCATTTCCGCGCAAAGCATCGAAGCTACGACCGCGTCCTTATCCCGCGCGTGCGTGCCGCGCAAATACCCGCAGGATTCTTCAAAACCGAATACGTAGGTGTGTTTGCCGTCCGCTTCCCATTGCTTGATCTTTTCGCCGATGAACTTGAACCCGACAGGCGTTTCGTACAACGCGATACCGTAATCGTCGCAAAGCGCTTTCGCCATACCCGTAGTAACAAACGATTTAACGACCGCCGCGTTTTTCGGCATCGTTCCGTCTTCCGAAAGACGGGTCAGGATATAATCGAGAAGTAAGATCCCGACTTGGTTGCCCGAGAGCACGAAAAACTCCCCTTGATCGTCTTTGAGCGCAACCCCGAGCCGATCGGAATCGGGGTCTGTCCCGAACACGACGTCGGCTTGGATTTGGTTTGCAAGCGCAATCCCCATGGAAAGGGTTTCTTTGAATTCGGGATTGGGCACTTTCACGGTAGAAAACGCGGGGTCTTTCGTCGTTTGTTCCTGCACGACCGTTACGTTAATACCGAGTTTTTTCAAAATCGCCATAACGGGCGCGTAACCGCTGCCGTGTACGGGCGTATAGACGAGTTTTAAATCTTTCCCGCACGCCTTTACCGCTTCTTCCGAAAGGGTTAAACGGGAAAGTTCTTCCACGTAATCTCCGTCGAGCTGTTGGGGTACTGGCGTGATGAGCGGGCTTTGCTCGTCCGCGGAAACGGACAAATAATCGTCGATCTTTTCGATGTACGCCACGACTTTCGCCGTATCTTCGGGCGACATTTGCGCTCCGTCCGCGCCATAGACCTTATAGCCGTTATATTCCTTGGGATTATGGCTCGCCGTGATCATAACTCCCGCGACCGTATGCAAATACCGCACCGCGTACGAAAGCATGGGTACGGGATGCACGTCGCTGAATAAATAGGCTTTAATCCCGTTTTTCGCCAATACGCCCGCCGTTGCTTTCGCAAATTCTTCCGATTTCAAACGGGTGTCGTACGAAACGACTACGCCCTGTTCCATCGCCGACTTACCAAGGCTCTTGACAAACTCCGCCAAGCCCTGTGTCGCGCGCATGACCGTATAGCGGTTCATCATATTCACGCCGTAGCCGATGAGTCCGCGCATACCCGCCGTACCGAACTCCAACGCGCCGCCAAAGCGGTATTCCTTTTCCTTTTCGTTGTCGCGGATTGCTTCAAGTTCTTTTCTGCCTTCTTCGCAAAGCGCGGGATTTTGCAACCATTCCAAATACTTGTTTTCGTAATCCATTCTTTTCACTCCTGCTTTTATTTATATAGATTTCGTATCGTTTTTATTCGGATTTTTCGTTGGATTCCGTTTGTTCCGTTTCCGTGATATACTCGAAGAAATGCTCGCTGTCGCCGTGATCGGGGTTCGTTGCGATCCGCTCGAACGTGATGAAATACTTCTTGCCCGTTACCGTATAGTGATTGACGAACTGTTCGCAAATGAGAAAGAAATAGGACGCGGGAACGGTAACAATCAAACCGCTTCCGAACGTACAAACGGCAACGACTACGTTGACGACAATGATCATATACACCGTGATCAGATACATGGAAAAGACTTTCCCGAACTGCTTTTTCTCATACGGGGATTTTTGGAAAATCGCATGCCGTAATTTCTTGCCTTCGGTCACCATCGCAGGCATCCAACGCCCCGTTACGGTGAGTTTTAAAGACTGGCAAAGCACGATGACCGTCATGGAAAGGAACAACGCCATCAAAACGGGCAACGTAGTCAAAAGCAAATAACAAATCCCGATTGTCAGCGCGTCGAACAGGAACACCGCAGGCACGTACGCAACCGCATAGACGCTCGCTTTGCCGAGATTGGCGACAAACGCCGCCGAAAACGGCGTTTCCGCATACGTCGCCATTTTATCGTTCAACTGACTGCCGACCGTAAAATAACAAAGCGTTTCCGCGAACCGTTTGAGCAAATACACGAACGCAACCCCCAAACACACCAGCACGATTTCCAACGTCATAGACGAAAGAAGATCGAGTACTTGCTGCAACGTACCGTTTTCCCCCAAAATCGCGTCCTTTGCCGCTTCCAACGCCGTTCTATCCAAGCCGAAAAAGGCTTTTAAGAACTCCTTCACGTTGAGCCACAAACCCTGCACTTCGTCGCTTTTCCATAAATCGAGCAGCTCGGGCAATACAAACGAACAACAGAGCGCGCTGGCTACCAGCGAGATACTCCAACGGCAAAGCAAGAGCCGAAAAACGCGTTTGAAATTTTCCATCAATAAGCGCATACTGTTTCGAAAACGCATATCTTATCCTTCCTTTATTCTTCCTTTTGTCTTTTCTTTTTCCTTACTTACGGTAATATCCCGCCAAATCCGCGCGGTCGATATGATCCCGATCAAAGTACGCGATCTGCATGCGTACGCAATATAGCAAGATCAAGCCCGCGTATAATACGGTCGCCAACGCAAGAAAGGCGATTCTCGTCGGTACGAACCAAGCGCAGACCGCCAACGCGCCTTGCACGAACAGCAACCCGACGAGCTGTCCACCGAGAATCCGCCACTTGATCGACGTTGCGAGTTGGTAGGAATAATGCAACGCTTCAAATGCGCGGAAGCCCGTAATTTGCATGCACGGCAACCACAAATAAATCAATCCGACGCTGTATAACAGCAGGACTTGTAATCCGATATAGCAAATCCCCATCAGGATATACGCAACGACTTTGACGGGTAGAAGCGACAGGAAAAACAACAGCGCCGCAAGCAACAAAGCCCAGATTTCGTAAATTGCCAACAACAGCACGACGTACCAAAACGTCGATAAAAAGTTGTCGTTGAGCTTTGCCCAAATCCCGTTCCACGTACGCTTCCCGATACGGAAATGTTTGTCGAGTATCGCCATCAAGAGCGCCGCGCATGGCACGATGAATACAATCCCGATCACCCCGAACACGATTGATTGCCAAGAAGCGAAACTCAAAATCGAGATCGCGCGGAAAAGATCGGGAAAGGATATGTCGGCGATTCTCCCGTTGAAAAACGCTTTCAACACCCGCTCAATCGCGCCTTCGTCCGTAGAAAAAGCCAAGAATACGGCGGGCAGGATCGCGAACGGGAGTAAATATAACCAGTTTTTCAATACGTATTTTGTAGATTGTACAGTATATTTCATAGTTCTCTTCCTTACAAGCATTATACCATAAAAAAAACGCCGTGTAAAGCGTTTTCCGAAAAAAAGCTCCCGAAAAGGATTTTCCTTCTCGGGAGAGCTGCTTAAAGCCTTTTTAAAGTTTCCATCACGTAATCCCCGAACTGCTGACAGGTCGCGCCCGTATCCCGTCCCGTAATCACGTATTTCTTTTCTTCGAACGAACAAATATCCAACGCCCGTTCGAGCTTATCCGCCCGATCCTGCAAACCGATATGCGAAAGCAACATCACGCAGGCGCGGAGCATCGAACACGGATCGGCGTACTGTCCCCGACCTTCCGTGATCATACGCGGCGCAGAGCCATGAATGGCTTCGAACATGGCGTATTGTTTGCCGATATTCGCGCAACCTGCCGTACCGACTCCGCCTTGGAACTCCGCCGCTTCGTCGGAGATAATGTCGCCGTATAAATTCGGGAGCAGCAGGACTTGGAAATCCCGACGGCGTTTGGTATCCACAAGCTTTGCGGTCATAATATCCGCGTACCATTCGTCCGTCGTGATCTCGGGATACAGATCCC
>JAFVRU010000077.1 GCA_017504065.1 Clostridia bacterium | reverse complement strand
TTTGACAAACAGCTTTCCAAGATGGTTGAGTATGTCGGCAATCGATAAAGCCTTGTTTTTATTTCTTGCTCAATATTAAATCCGCTTATATCCAATATGGTATCGCAGAATTGGCAGCAAGCATCATATCCCATCAAGAAATAATTATATGTATCTGCCTCTATTTTCAGCTCGTTGGGGTGATCTTGAAAAAGTTTTTCGAGTAGTGATACAGTTTGAGTGTAAACATCTTTATTCCAAAATATACAAGGGCGTGTGTTCATCATTCTATAAAAAACATACGCATATTCTTTATCCAAGCTCACTATGGAAGTGGATATATTTTGTTGAACCTCATTAAGTAGCTTGGAAGCATCATAGTGTTCGTAATACTTGTATTCGCAGCATGGCTTTAATAAATCCATAGTCAATCTCCTTTCAAAAGGTCACTTTAATTATATCATAATTTTTATCTTTATTCAATCGGTTTGTGGCATATAGAAAAAATCCATCACAGACTTTCGTCTATGATGGATTTTTCTTCGTCCTATTCGGTTAGCGTGATTTCTTCGTTAAGAACATTACGCTAAGGTTTGGGGTTGCTTTGTTTTCTATGCACTTTTTTCGTACGATCACATTTCTTCGCTGTGCGCAATAAAATCCAAGTGGTCGCCAATACGCTCCAAATTGCAAACCAAATTGATAAAGATTGTATTGTTTTCGGGACGGCATTTTCCCTGCCCCAAACGAGCAATGTGCTCGGCAACCAAATCCTTGCGCATTTCGTCAATCCGATCTTCCAGCTTCTCCGATTCTCCGAGCAATTCTCTCTCTCCATAAAGCGAAATCCGTTTTACCAGCTCGTACTGCTCGTGCAGCGCGTTGTGCATTTCTTCCAACTTCTCGTTGATCCCGTCCGAAAACGTAAGATTTTCGTTGACTTCCCGCTTCGTGTATTTCGTGAAATTGTCCGCGAGTTCTGCAATACGCGCAATATCGCCGACGTTATTATGCAACGCGTTAATCGATTTTTCTTCTTTGAGCGAAGAACCGACCGCCGATACCCGCACCAAATAATCGCTGATTTTCTCGCTAATCCGCGCAATATCTTCGTTTTGCGCGTACACTTTTTCAATCGCCGTCAAATCCCGATTGGTAAACCCGTCAAACGCGGTTTTCACGCTCTCCATCGCCATATCCGCCATACGGAACGTATCCTTTCGAAGCTGTCCGACCGCAACCGCAGGCGTGGATAAGAACCGCTTGTCCATATACGCGAGCTCGGACGGTGCTTTTTCTTCCTGCTTCTTTTCCCGAACAAGCTTCATCGACATTTTGACGAGCAATTTCGTAAACGGCAGGAACAGTAAGGTACAACCAACGTTAAAGATCGTATGGAACATCGCAATCTGCGTCGCAGGTTTTGTAAACGCTTTCGCCAAAACCGCGTCGTTGAACGACGTCCAAATCAACAAAATCACGGTGAATATCACCGACCCGATCACGTTGAACAACAAGTGAATGATACTCGCCCGACGCGCGTTCAAGGACGCCCCGATCGACGAAATCAACGCCGTTACGCAAGTCCCGATATTCGAACCGAGTATAATGAACAACGCCGCGTTTCCGCCCGCGCCGATAACAAGCCCTGCGCTCGCCATAGAAATCACGATCGTCGTCGTCGCGCTCGACGATTGAATGACCGCCGTTACCGCAATCCCGACAAAGAGCAACAAAATCGGATTATCCACAGACGATAAGAAATCGACAACCCCTTTACTCTCTTTCAACGCGCTCATCGGATCGGACATGAGCCCAAGCCCCACAAACACCAAGCCGAGCCCCGCAAGCGACAACCCCAACTGTTTGACGCGTTCGTTTTTGGAAAACAGATCCATAAACACGCCGACGAACAGCATCAACATAAACACCAAATCGATATCGAACGCTTGCAACGCGGCGATTTGCCCTGTGATCGTCGTACCGATATTCGCGCCCATGATCACCGACGCCGCCTGATACAAACTCATGATCCCCGCGTTTACGAAGCCGACGACCATAACCGTCGTAACCGACGAGCTCTGTATCACCGCCGTCGCAGCCGCGCCCATGCTGACGTTGAGTAGCTTCTTATCCGAAGTCTTGTTAAAAAGTGCTTTTAAGCTTTTCCCCGCAATCTTCTCCATGTTTTCGCTGAGCACCTTGAATCCGAGCAAGAACGCCCCGCAACCCG
>JAFVRU010000076.1 GCA_017504065.1 Clostridia bacterium | reverse complement strand
GTATATACTACGGTTGCATTGACGTTTTCAACCAAGCCGCCTTCCATATATCTTCCGAATAAAGCGTAATACATACTATAAACCGTCAAATTTTCAAACGTGACGTTCTTGATTACCGAACCCGCTTTCATATTCCCGTTGTTCAAGATGCCGCCGTAATAATTCGCGTTTGAAATCGTATAGCCCAAACCGTCGAACGTACCCGTCATAGGAAGTGCGGAATCAAACGTACCCCAATCAACCATATCCGAGCCGTCGCAAACGACATCATTCGCTACAACAGCATATTTCACGGTGTTTTGTACCGCATTCCAACCTTTAAGGCTAGCTTGATCAGTAATTACGTAGTCGGCTACTTTTACGTCGCAATAATAACACTCGTCGCCACCGTAAACCGCAATTTGATGGACACCTGCCGTTGCCGGAACTTCCACTTGCGTTCCGCCAGGATTGGAAAGGGTTACTTCCACGCCGTCTACGTATACTTTTTCAAACCCGGGAATCGCTACGTCAAAGTAATAAGTATCAAGCAAAATCTTGCCAGCCGATAATTTTACGTATTCCTTATTGTAATTCGCAACCGCTGTATTTTCTCTATAAACCACCGTAAGTGTCGTCTTACCGTTTGCGTACAGCGTATCGCTTACTTTGGAGTTTGCCGCCTCATGTTTATACCAACCATCATTAGGCGTAACCGTTGCCGTACTATTGAGCGTACCGTACAACGTTTCCGTTTCTGTTTTAACGACTTCCCCCGTTGTGTTCTTATATATATGGTTTACGGTATAAGCGTATTCTTTTCCCGTCGTATCATACGTATCAATATATTGCGCTTTCGCCGCAGCCGCATTTTTGTCGTTCTCTACCACCGCGCGTTGCGCTACGTAGTAAATCGAACGGGTATTGTTGGCAATATCCCCTTGGTACGCGTTTGCGAGTTTGTACTCCGTGCCGATTCTCACGTAGCCGATACCGACAAATTCTCTCGTCACGTTATTCGGTTGGATATTGACAAGCGAGCCCCACATATCGTACGTGCCGTCTTCGTTCATATCCGAAAGCGTTTCACTCTCTACAAACGTTGCTTCACTATTCGCCGCAAAAATTACGCTTTCCGTCAATGTATAGCCGTAATCCGCAGGATAGATCGCAACACCGTAGCTTGCGCCCTTTTCTTCCAACGCGGTATACGTCGTTTCGTCCATATTCATTTGGAAACGGATGCCGTAGTTGTTATCGTTTGCGACACGTACCGATGCGCCGTCAGACATAACAACCCTTGTAAAGTCGATACCGTTGAACGCGCTATTGGCAGCAGTTGCTACGTTCGTATTCAAAGCCATTGCCCCGCCGAGCGTAAAACCCGCCGCGAGAATAGATGCCAATAAGATTTTTTTGCTCTTCTTCATTTTTTGCCTCTCCTTAATTATATTGTTTATATATAACATTCCTTTTTGTAGCCTACAATCAACTGTGTCGTGCCAACACAAAGGATGTTAGGATGGAGCTTTTCTCTACTCCAAAAAGCCCCACCCTATTTTGTTTAAGCGCCGTACTTTTGCGAGCCTCTGCTATCTGTGATCGTAACGTTCTTCCACGAAGATTTTTCACCAAGCGTAACAGCGGGTTTACCTGCGCCGCTTTCCCACGTTTCGCCGACTTGCGCAACTTTACCGTTGCAAGTAATCGTTACGTTTTCCATCGTCGTATAGTAGTAAGCTTGCTCGTCGCTATAAATGCATACAACTTTCTCTAAATCTGCTGCGGGAAGCGTGAAGCTGAAGTTACAGTTACGGAACGTATCCATTACCCCGCATTCTCTACCCGTAGGCATCTTGGTAAGGAGACCCGTGTCCGCAGGGAAGTTT
>JAFVRU010000075.1 GCA_017504065.1 Clostridia bacterium | reverse complement strand
GTTCGAGTCCCGTTGGGGTCACCAAAAAGTTCTAAACTGAACCTTTTACAGGTTTGGTTTAGAATTTTTTTTACGCCATTTTCTTCTAACGTAAGATCCTCCCCATATTCATTCGTCCGCCCCGCTTTCTTTGGGTTTATTAAACTGTTCTCCTGCAACGCTTTCGTTACTTCCGCACCTTTATAGGTACGCAATACAATTAAAACGTTTTTTTCATCAAATATAACTTCTTTTACAAATAAATCAAACAGCCTTTTTTTACTTTCCATTGAGCCATCGGTATATTTTTCGTAACCACGTAAAAATTTCTTAACTTCGGCAATGGAAAGTTCTTTTTTCTCTTTCCTCTCTTGGATGTTTAAAAAAATATTTTTTATTTTTCGAAAAAATTTTCATAATATCCTTCTTAAAATTTTTGTCGAATTTTAAGAAGGTGGCGCACGAGAGCGCGCCTTCCGTCGTTTTTTGTCAATAAGGTAAAATAAAAAGCACCTACCGAACAGTTTTACCTGTTCGATAGATGCTTTGCATCGTTCTTTTGTTTTTCCCCTTACGCTATTATATTAAATGTGTAATCGCCGCTTTTTACAAGCAGCGTAGCGCAGGTTATCACCCAACGCATTATTTCTTTTGTTCTCCCTTAATCTATCGTATTTCTTGAATTATTATATTCTTGTCAAAATGATTTCCAAATTTCCGTCTAATCTGTAAGCACCGAAATTTGCAGGCACAAAGAAACTATCTCCTTGATGAATTTCAACTTTTTCAATATAGCCATTGCCTTTTACGCACGTTATACAATGAAACGACTTTTCATCCGACTTTAATTGCACTATATCATCTATCGCATATTTTTGAACGGTAAAATATTCACATTTTCCGAGACAATCTTCAAAGACTATTGGAATAAACTTTTCTAAATTCGTGATCTTTAATGCTTTTTCGATATGTAGTTCACGCTCGTTTCCGTTTTTATCTTTTCTGCCGTAATCGTACACTCGGTAAGTCAAATTGCTGTTCTGCTGTATTTCGCAAATCAAACAGCCTTTGCCGATAGCGTGTATTGTTCCCGACGGAATGAAATAACATTCCCCTGCTGTTGCTTCGTAAAAATTGAGAAGTTCGGTCAATCGCTTTTCTTTAATTGCAGTTTCGTACTCTTCTTTTGTTACGTCACGGTTAAAACCAAGATATATCCCTGCTCCTTCTTCCGCTTCGATGATATACCACATTTCCGTTTTCCCGAACGAGTTTTCATTTGCCAACGCGTATTCGTCCGACGGATGTACTTGTACGGATAAATTCTCTTTCGCATCAATAAACTTGATAAGCACGGGAAAGAAAGGAAAACCCTTTACGTTCTCCCCTAAATCCATTTCCGTTACACTTTCCGCAAGCGTTTTTCCGTTTGCAAGACGCGTTAAACCGTCTTTATGGAAAGACAGCTCCCAGCTCTCCGCACACGGCGTTTTCTCCGTTTGCTTACCGTATTTCGTTTTTAATTTTTCCCCGCCCCAAATATAATCTTTACATTCGGGATAAAGTTTTTCTATTTTCATTACTCACTTATTTATTTTCTCATCAAACAGTTTTACCCATTTATCTGCAATAAGCTGTGCCCCAGCGACATTTGGATGCACCCCATCCACAAGATAATATTCCGCACCAAATTGCGTAGCTTTTTGTTCAAAATCTTCTTGTAATTCCAAGAAATAACAACCATATTCGCCTGCAAATTTTTTCACAACTTTTGCATACTCCTTGACTTCTAAAAAACGTTGAAATTTCTCTTTGGTCGCACAACCCTCCAATACAAATGGCTCGCAAAGAATAATTTTTACATTAGGCAATCTTTCCAAAGTATCCTGCAAAAGCATACGGTACATTCTTTCAAAGCGTTCTAAATCTACCCCATTTTGATTACCGATTTCATGCCAAATATCGTTGATACCAATTAAGATGCTCAACACGTCTGGTGTATGATTCCATACGTCCGCTTTGATTCTCGCATACAAATCTACGATTCTATTTCCACTAATACCACGATTTATTACCGTATATTTTTTAGGATTTCTCGGAATCAAAGCTCCAGCAATTGCACGAGCATACCCTACACCATAACTGTCCAATGTTCCAATTTCTGCCGTACGATTCCAACCAGCACCTGTTATCGAATCACCATAAAGTAAAATTTTAATTTCATCGTTTTTCATAAATTTTCTTTTCCTTTTTTATAAATACTATTTTAATTAAAAGAATTCTTCTTCCAGCATCGCGCAAAGACAATGGTATACAGGCAAATGCAATTCCTGCACTTTATAGGTTTCCATTTCAGGTACAGCAATCGTACAATCCGAGCAGTCCTTTAATTTACCACCGCCAACACCCGTCAACGCTATAACCGCAATCCCTTTTGCTTTAGCAACCAACGCAGCATACACACAATTTTTTGAATTGCCCGAAGTGGACAACACTAATAAGCAATCGCCACATCTTCCCAACCCATAAAGTTGTTGCGCAAGAGCAACGTCCCACGCTTTATCGTTCGCAAAGGCTGTTAAAACTCCTGTTTGAGAAATCAAAGAAACCGCTAGAAGAGAGCCTTCCAATTTACTGAGTACATACGCTCCGTCTTCCCCTAATTCGAGTAATTTTTTCGCCATTTCTTGATCGATCGAACGACGTTTCGTAAAGGATTTCAATAACTCCCCTAAGCTTTCTTTAATTTTCTCTTTGGAAAAATCCACGGAATGAAATAGGATTTTTACCTTGACTTTCCGCTTTACCCAAAATTATTTTAACGACCGTACGTTGTAATGCAGGAGCTGTGCCGTAGGCATTGATAAATGTTTTTGCGTAGGGGAAATCAAATAATTTACAAGGATCGTCCAAACCAACAAAGACGAGATTAGGATGTTGTAAAATATATCCACGCCAAAACGCCATCATATTATCCCAACCAGGACGAAGTGTAGAACCATGGAAGTTTCCAACGCAAGGTACAACAACTAAATCGTAATCCAACAAAATTTCTTTCAATTTTTTATGCTTTGCATAGAAAACAGAATCCACCTCCCAACCTTGATCTCTGAATTCTTGTTCCATATAAACAAACGGCGCATTATCGGGTTCGGTATTAAAGAAACTCCCCCCCACTTTTACCAACAAAACTTTACCTCTTTCTTTTTGTATGGGCAATACGCCTACGTTGTTTCTAATAACCTTAACTGCTTTTTCCGCAATTTTTTTAGAAACTTCTTCAAGTTCTTTGATATCTGCCGAAATATCGCCGATTTCCGCATCGATTGCTGCTTGATCTTCAAATAAACGTACACGTTCTTTCAATTTCATAACACGGTAAACGGCATCGCGTATACGTTCCATAGGAATTTCACCCGATTTTACGGCTTCCACTAAATAATCATATTCACAAGCCTCGGGAAATAAAAGCAAGTCGCCACCTGCTTTGATATAGGAAACGGCAAGCTTGTCCTCAGGGACACATGCGCAGGTACCGATCATACTCATGGCGTCGGAAATAATACAACCCTTAAAACCAAGTTCACCTTTCAAAAGATCCGTCATTAAATTTTTACTTATCGTACAAGGAAAGGGACCATATTCATCAAAGTCGTTCGGTTGGAATGCAGGACAGGCAATATGGCCAACCATAACGGAAGGAACATTCTCTTTTTCAATCAATTCTTTATAGGTTTTCCCGTAGGTTGCCATCCATTCTTCTTTTGAAAGGGAGTTAATTACCGTAACGAAATGCCCATTTCGTTCATCTACACCCTCGCCGGGAAAATGTTAGATACATGTGGCAAGATAGTTATTCTTTTGCATACCGCGAATATATGCGCCAGCAAGGCGAATTACGCGCTCGGGATCATCGGAAATACTACGTGCTTGTATAGTAGGAGTACGGAAATTATAAAACAAGTCTATTACAGGTGCAAGAGCATAATGAATACCGATTTTACGGCAAATGCGGCCTGTTAATTCACCTGCACGCTCCAACAGAGTTTCGTCGTTGCAAGCACCCCAAGACATGGGGTTGGTAAGTTCGGGTAAGGGTTTATACATACATCCTGGACCGTTTTCAATATCCGTCGACATAATGCACGGAATTCCTGTAATTTTCGTGGCATGTTTGTAATAACCCCTATCCCGTTGAAACTGTTCTTCGAGCTCTTCCACCGTATTCTTATTCGCGCCACAAAGAAACAGCGCACCAGGACGGATACGCTCAATTACGTCGTATATTTCCTCTTCTGTGTCTTTGGGCTGCACATCATAGGCAAGCACTTGTCCGCAAAGTTCTTCAATGCTCATTTCGTCTACTATTTTCTTAATATCCATAACTTTTTCCTTTCGTCTTTATTTATATGAATAAATTGTTTTTTAATCAATCTCGCTGGAATAGCTCTCCAATCAGAAGTTCAGTTTTTATAAACTTTGTGTTTTTTTAATGATGCGTCGTTTATATTTCGTCAATAACTCCTAAATCCCAAAGCAAACGGGAAAGCACATACTTATCCCGAATATCTTTCGTTGCTTTCAGCGTTATCGATAAATCGCAGTCTATCCCGATTTCTTTTGCGGTTTTCGGCGCACCGATTTTTTCTAAAATCCTTTCGATTTCTTTTTGCGCAGGAATTTCTTCTCGAATAATCCCGCAAAGCTTCTCCCACTTTTCAAGAATGATATTTAACCGATCTTCGTGTTTTTCTATACTGTATTTTTGTTCTTTTTCTTCAAGCGCAATCATAACGTCTGCACCCGTACCAAGAAAGGCTTTTAATTCCTTTGCCCAAGCTTGATAATCAAAAGCTTTTGCATACGCAAGCGCCTTTTCTTTATCGGGCTTAGTTTTTAAGACTTTTTCGTACAATCCTGCGGCAATATTCGTCGCTACCGCGCATTGAATACCGTGCAAGTCTACTTTCGTGCCAAACGCTAAACCGCGCATATCCCAAATATGCGAAAAATAGTGCTCCACACCGCTCGCAGGACGGGACACGCCTGCAAACGCCATTGCTACGCCACCGATGACAAGCCCTTCAAAAACAGCTTTTACCGCTTCTTCTTCACGTTTTAACAACCCGTCCGCATTCTCTACGCAACGCTTTAAAGCCGTTCGTATGAGTTCTGCAACTCGCTCGCAATAATATTCGCCCGTGATTTCGTTGGCTATTCGCCATTCGGCAATACTGATATGTTTGGCAAGCATATCCCCAAGTCCCGCTTGAAGCATTCTCATAGGCGCATTTTTGAGCACGTCAATATCCCCAATAATCACGTCTGCACATTTGCTCGGTAAAGACACTTTTAACCCGTCTATCGACATTGACGAAGTCGCCGAAGCGTACCCGTCCATACTCGGCGCTGTACCTACGATAAAATACGGTAATTTCGCCGTGTTTGCCAGGATCTTTCCGATATCGTTGATTACGCCCGACCCTACTGCAATCACCAAATCGCAACTAGGATCAAAGTTCATAATCGCACTCCCTACCGCTTTTTCATCCGGCTCGATTTCCCCTGTCGGGAATACGTATTGCGCATAATGGATACCCGCATTGTTTAATATAGCACAGACCCGCTCCCCAGCGGCAATAAAAGTGTTTTTATCCGCTAAAATAAATGCTTTCTTGCTTGCTGCTTCTTGTATTAAATTCGGCAATTTTTCTATCGCGCCTTTTTCGACTATCACACGCGATACGGTAAACAAATGCCGCCGTCCGCACGCGCAAGTTTCTTTCTCAAATTCTTTTAAATATTTTTCAATTTCCATAAATCGTTATTATTTCCTTTTAATATTTGTAAATCAACATATTCCAAGAATGTTTTCTCAACGACAGTACGTCCGTGATTTCTTTTTCACACGGAGCAACCACTTGCTTGTCTGCGGAGTTGGTTGCTTTTAGATCATCACAGTATAATTCAATATGCTTTTTTAATTGCAAACCGTCGCATCCCTGCGCCGTAAAATCAAGCATCATATCTTCTTCGAGCGATCTATTTACGGCGAATACAATCAACTGCCGTTCGTCTTGATTGAGTATAACCGACGTTTCCAAATACGGAACAACCAAACCATCGCTTGTTTCATACGCACCACAATCGACAATCGGCTTTACAACCCTTCCTTTCCCGTAAACGGATGCGTACATATACGGATAGAATATGGTTTGCGCCCATGTTCGCCCGTTATTTTCCGTCATAATCGGTGCTATTACATTCACCAATTGCGCAAGACACGCCATCTTTACACGATCACAGTTATTTTGCAGAGTCATCAACATACACCCTACGAGCAATGCGTCTTCAAACGTATAAATATCTTCTAAAATCGCGGGTGCAACCTGCCAATCTTCATAGCTTTCCCCGTGCGTGTGAAACCAAACGTTCCACTCGTCAAAGGACAAGTTGATCGTCTTTTTCGAATGTTTCTTCGCTTTTACCGCATCGCAAATGGCTACTACGGATTTAATAAACGAATCCATGTGTACCGACTTCCCAAGAAAATCCGCGGTATTTTTCATTTTATTGCCGTAATATTGATGCAACGAAACGTAGTCTACATAATCGTAGGTATGCTCTAATACCGTCAACTCCCACTCGCCAAACGTCTTTCGTCTATAATCGGAGCTTCCGCAAACGACAAGCTCGATAGACGGATCTACCCATTTCATCAATTTCGCTGTTTCCTGAGCAATTCTACCATATTCTTCTGCAGTCTTATGCCCGATTTGCCAATCCCCGTCCATCTCGTTACCTAAGCACCAAGTTTTAATCGCAAACGGATCTTCAAAACCATTCTTTTTTCTCAATTCCGCATAGTACGTACCCGTATTTGAGTTACAATATTCCACCAAATTTTGTGCTTCTTGCGGAGTGCCTGTTCCCAGGTTGACCGCCATCATCACTTGACTACCTACACGCTTTGCCCATTCTTGAAATTCATCGATACCGACCTGATTTGTTTCAATAGCTCTCCAAGCTAAGTCAAGACGTTGGGGTCGTTTTGCCTTATCGCCGATGCCGTCCATCCAATTATAACCAGAAAGAAAATTTCCACCGGGATACCGAATGATCGGTACACCGATTTGTTTCACCATTTCCATTACGTCTTGCCGAAAGCCGTTTTCGTCTGCCGTCGAGTGAGTAGGCTCGTAAATCCCGCCATAGACCGCACGCCCTACGTGTTCAATAAAAGAACCATAGATTCGATTGTCGATATCTCCTATAAAATAATGCAGATTTACAACAATTTTCGCTTTCATTTTTCTATCTCCTTAGCAAAATATAATCTTTTCGCGATATATCGTTCTCGACGATTTCCTACAATTTTTCACATCTCTACACGGGCATACTGTCGGGGAAAAGTTCAAACTTCCCGTCTTGATAAATCATCGAAACAACTTCGCCTACACCCGCTTCGCCGTCAATGCAATTTTCGCCAATCCAGACCTTGAATCGCACCGCTTTTCTTGCCGGATTATATACACGCAAAACAATGCGTCCGTCTTCGTGCGATTTCGCCATAACGAGTTGCACGTCGCCGTCCACTTGAATCCGCGAAGCAGCCGCAATTTCCGCGCCTTTCTTACCACCCGTCGGAAATACGTTTACTGCGTACGGCAACATGTTAAAGGCTTCTGCCATAGCGTTTACTTCATATACGCTCCCCTTGAATATACGGAAATTGTATACGTATCTTCCGCAATCAATCCGCGGTAAATACCGATCTTTCGGGTACAATTCTCGATCCAAAATTGGATGTACGCAATACCCGCTACCACGCAACAACGTTAAGTACAAATACCCGTTTTCCACTTTCCCTGCATACGTCCCGTCGTTTGCTACGGCAAAAATCTCTTCGCCTTTTTGTATCCCGAGCCATTTTTGGAACGACATCTCGCAATCGGGCTTTTCTTCCCAAACGTACGGACCATCGCCAACCGCTTTCCCGCCTGAAAACGCCTTGGGTATCGGTAATTTCAACCGCAACAGCTTATTCTTATCCGCAAACTCGACCGTAAGTTTAATATCGGTATACGGGCTGTTTTTATAGCATTTATATTGCAAAACGGCATTTGTTTGTCCACAGGTATAAAAACTCTCTATCCCTGTATAAATTGCTCCGTCTTCAATTTTACGTATGGGCGCTAAACCGCCTTCCACCGCACAAAACTCCCCTGCTTCTTCACAAGTCATTAAACGGAATTCTTTCGGGTTTTCCCCCATCGCTTTGAGTTCCGCCATACTCATACCCCAAGGATCGGCGGTATCTTCGTATAACTCCAACGTCGCAGGCTCTGGCAACAAATCGTTGCCTTGTAAGGTTTTCTCCAAACTACTAATTGTTTTCACAATTTTTTCAACTTTGGGTGCAGCCTGTACCTTTACCGTAAAACGCGTAATGCCTAACGGCTTCAAAGTCCCTTCAAAGACAATCTTCTTCCGCCAATCGAGATTGAGCGTAGATTCCTCCTTAATTGCTTGAATAGGCAGCTCGTTCCCTGCTTCGTTGTAAACGTGCGGTTCATAGCAGAATTCCAAACTGTAATTTTGGTCCGCGAGCATAAACTCCGTCTCTATCTGCGTCGTTGTTTCCTGCGGAGAATAGTTAAACACAAATATCGGGTACTCGCCTTCGCCAGCGCAAGGTTGACTCATAACCAGATATAAAAAGGCGTTTGTTCTATAATCCCGCAAAGTTTTTTCCGTTGTAGCCAACAAGCCCAAGCCTTCACGTTCCCCATCTTCTACGCACGTACCGGGCAAAATATCGTGGAAAGTTGCAAGCAACATTTTCTTTTCAGCTTCATCGAGTGGTTGTAAATCGGGAGTAAATCCAGCCAACATCGCCGCTGAAAGCATTTTTTCCGTACCATAGAACAAATTTTCCGTTTTTCTATACGCCTGCTTCACGCGCGCCATCGACGAATAACACCCCGGATTGCAAGTAACGAGCGACGTGTCGATTTCTCCACCGATAGGCAAATCATCGGCAAACAAGTTTTCAGGCGAGCTGTGGAAAATATCCACGCCGTTCACGTCTAAAGCCGCAATATCTCGCAAATCCTTTCTCGACGGTCCGCCGCCGTGGTTCCCAACGCCCCACAGCACAAAATCCACGTCCCCTGTGTACGTTCCGTCCGTGTCCGCAAAATGACAATCCACCCTTTTCATAATCCGTTCTATCGCGTGTCCAAGCCCCGAACGATAGGATACGGTTTGTCCAACCCTGATACTATCCCCGCTAGGCGCTTTCCAGTTGAAGAAAATCGACGGATAATCAAACTGCGGCGGTAGATCGGGTCTTTCTTTTTGTTTCGTCGATTTCGGACGACAAATAATATACCCATCATAGCCGTTTTTCACCATAATTTGTACAAGCCCGACGCTATGCCCAAACGAGTCGTAATTCGTTGCCACCGTCGGCTCTATCCCAAACTTTTCTTTAAAATATTTCTTCCCTACGGAAATATGACGAACAATCGTTTCTCCGTTAGGCATTAAACATTCGGGTTGTAAATACCACCCGCCTGTGATTTTCCATTTTCCTATTTTTACAAGCCGTTGAATGCGAGCAAAAAGCTCTGGCTCGTTTTTTTCTACCGCTTCATACAAAAGCGATTCTCCATGACAAAAAATATAATCAAACTCTTCCGCCAAGTCCGCCGCACTTTTAAAGGTTGCGAGTGCGGAAGATATTCCTTCATCCCACGTCCATTGCCAAATGGGATCGATATGCGCATTGCATATCAAATGTAATCTCTTCATAAATATATCCTGTTTGCTTCTTAAAATTGAAAACTTTGCCAGTTAGGGAAACAATTTTCATTGTCTCCCTAACCAGACAACGTATAAATAAGTTAGTTGTTATTGTTGTTAGTTGTTCGCCTTATGCGCCGTACGTTTGCGATCCTCTGCTATCCGTAATCGTAACGTTCTTCCACGAAGAGTTGGTAAGCGTAACAGCGGGTTTACCTGCGCCGTTTTCCCACGTTTCGCCGACTTGCGCAACTTTACCGTTGCAAGTAATCGTTACGTTTTCCATCGTCGTATAGTAGTAAGCTTCTGCATCGCTATAAATGCATACAACTTTCTCTAAATCTGCTGCGGGAAGCGTGAAGCTGAAGTTACAGTTACGGAACGTATCCATTACCCCGCATTCTCTACCCGTAGGCATCTTGGTAAGGAGACCCGTGTCCGCAGGGAAGTTT
>JAFVRU010000074.1 GCA_017504065.1 Clostridia bacterium | reverse complement strand
ATATCATCTCCGTCAAAGGCAGTCAACCGTTTTTAACCGCCTTTGACGAAAATTTTTCTTTTTTTGCGATTTTTTTCGCTATGCTATTAGAGCTTGGGAAGCACTTTCACGCCAGGGCCCATCGTGGACGCGAGCGTTACGCTCTTCACGTATTGACCTTTTGCAGACGCGGGCTTCGCCTTAATGATTGCGTCCATAAGCGCCGTGAAGTTTTCTACAAGCTTTTCTTTACCGAAGCTCTTCTTACCGATCGGACAGTGGATAATCGCCGTCTTGTCAAGTCTGTATTCTACTTTACCAGCCTTAACTTCTGCGATCGCTTTTTCTACGTCCATCGTAACCGTACCCGATTTCGGGTTCGGCATCAAGCCTTGCGGACCGAGTACACGACCGATACGACCTACCATACCCATCATGTCGGGCGTCGTGATCATAACGTCGAAATCGAACCAGTTGTCGTTTTGGATTTTCGCGATCAATTCTTCCGCGCCAACGTAATCCGCGCCTGCCGCAGCCGCCGCGTCCGCTTTCGCGCCTTTCGCGATAACCAAAACTCTCTTCGTTTTACCCGTACCGTTGGGAAGAACGAGCACGCCACGGACTTGTTGATCCGCTTGACGGGGGTCTACGCCCAAACGAACGTGTAATTCTATCGTTTCGTCAAATTTCGCTTTTGCCGTTTCGAGCAATACGGATACAGCTTCCGCCGCTTCGTATTGTTTGGTCAAATCGAATGCTTTTACACTATCTTGATATTTCTTTCCGTGTTTCATATCCGATTCCCTCCTTAGTCTTCTACGGTAACGCCCATGCTGCGTGCGGTACCTGCAACCATGCTCATCGCGCTTTCCAACGACGTGCAGTTCAAGTCGGGCATTTTCATCTTCGCAATTTCTTCTACTTGCGCTTTCGTCAATTTACCTACTTTCACGCTGTTGGGTTTCGCGCTTGCCGTTTCGATGCCGAGTGCTTTCTTAATCAAAACGGGTGCGGGGGGGGTCTTCAAAATGAACGTGAAGGAACGGTCTTGATAGATCGTTACAACTACGGGGATAATGAGACCGGGTTTGTCTGCCGTTCTTGCATTGAAATCCTTCGTAAAGCCGGGCAAGTTGATACCGAAGGGACCAAGCGTAGAACCTACGGGGGGAGCCGGAGTAGCTTTACCAGCGGGAAGTTGCAATTTTACGACTGCCATGATTTTCTTAGCCATAAATATTTTCTCCTTTGTGGTTTTGACAAGACGCCTTGAAAGATTTGACGTCTCTCCCACATTTTTAACGATGTTAAGTCGCCGTTTTCACGGCGCAAGTACGGATTATTCTTCGTCCGCGTTCGCTTCGGGCAAAGGCGCGTCCACTTTCTTGATTTGGATATACAAGACTTCCACTTCCGTACTTCTTCCGAACATACTCGTGGCAATCTTGGCTTTTTGCGCCATTTCGTTCAATTCCTTGATCGTACCCAAGAACCCTTTCAAAGGACCGTCTTCTACGGAGACCGTATCCCCGATCTTGAAAATTTCTTCCGAGCGGAATTCTTCCAAGCGCATTTTGCGGATTTCTTCTTCTTTCATGGGAATCGGTCTGCCTTGCGGACCGCAGAAACCCGTTACGCCACGCGTACTCGTAACGTAATACCAAATTTGGTTGGTGTAAATCATCTTAATAAAGACGTAGCAGGGCAAAAGTTTTCTTTCGACTACTTTGCGCTTCCCGTTCTCTTCTTCGATGACTTGCTCCATCGGAATTTTCAAATCGACGATATAATCGCCTAAATTGTTGTTTTCGATCAGCTTTTCCAAGCTGTCTTTTACCATTGCTTCATAGCCCGAATAGGTATGAAGAATGTACCATTTCGGTTCTTCGTTCATCGGCATACTGCTCTATCCTCCGATTCACGCATTCGTGATAGCGTCCAACAATTCGCCCAGACCGTAATCAATACCCGTTACGACCAAAAGGAAAGCCGCTACGACCACGAGCACGACGCCCGTCGTTTTCAATACGGTGGTGAATTTCGGCCACGTTACCCTTTTTAATTCCGAAAACGTTTCCTTGAATTTCGCGCCGACACGACGAAACCAATTCGGTTTCTTGTTCTTTGTCTTTGTTGCGTTTGCCATTGTGTACCCCTTACGCGCACAACGTCATCGGCAGGGTTGTCCCCCTGCTTGCGTGCGCTTTAACCTTATTTGGATTCTTTGTGATCCGTATGCTTTTTGCAGAACGGGCAGTATTTGCTCAACGTCAATCTGTCGGGATCGTTCTTCTTGTTCTTAATGCTGTCGTAGTTTCTGCGTTTGCATTCGGTACATTCAAATGTAATTTTGGCTCTTGCCGTTTTGGTTGCCATAATCAAAACTCCATACAAAAAATTACACCCCATTTCGGGTGCGTGAACATAGTTTACCACACTTTCAAGGGGTTGTCAATCTTTTTTGAAACGTTTTTTTATATTTTTTTAAATTTTTTTGAAATTATTTTTTGCGTAATCCGTATTCTTCCGCAAGCGCCTGAAATCTCGGCAAAGCGCGTTCGATCTTCTCCGTCGGCACGCAATACGCGATCCGAACGTAGCCTTCGCAGCCGAAATCGTCGCCCGCGACAAATAGCAACTCCTGCTTCTTCGCCCGTTCGCAAAACGCTTTCGCCGACCCTTCCGCCGCCTGCACGAATAAATAGAACGCGCCGTCGGGATAAACGCACTTGAAACCGTACTCCGTCAAAGCGTTGTATAAAAGATCGCGGTTACGCTTATACACGCCGAGATCGGCGGTCAAGCCGTCGCATTCCGCCGCCACTCTTTGAAAGAGCGCGGGCGCGCACACGTACCCGAGCGATCTACCCGCGCCGCATACCGCCGCGTACAACGCCCGATTGTCCGTTGCCGTCGGAGAAATCGCGATATAGCCGATCCGCTCCCCGGGCATCGAAAGCGATTTGGAGTAGGAATAACAAACGACCGTATCGTCATAATACGCCATCGGACACCCCACGACCGTTTTCGTATCGTAAACGAGCTCCCGATACGGCTCGTCAGAAATCCAATAGATCGGCGCGCCGTACTCCGCGGATTTTTTTCGCAAAATTTCCGCAAGTTTTTGCAGCGTTTCCGCGCCGTACACCACCCCCGACGGATTGTTCGGGGAATTGATCAACACGCCTTTAACGCGCGGATTTAACGCCTTTTCCAAGCTCTCTAAATCGGGCTGTAACGTATTCGGATCACACGGGAGCACCCGCAAGCTCGCCCCCGTCGCTTCCACGAACACACGGTATTCGGGGAAATAGGGCGCGAACACGAGAAACTCGTCCCCTGCGTTGGTGAGCGCGCGCAGCGTGATCGTCAAAGAAGCCGCCGCCCCGCAAGTCATGTATAAATCGTCCGCCGTCAAAGAAACGCCGAACCGTTTGGCGAAATTCGCCGCGATTTTTTCCCGTACGCCCCGATCCCCTTGCGCGGAAGTATAGCCGTGCAATTCCACGGACGGAGTTTGGTCAAGCAACCGCCGAATACACTCGTCCACGGCTTTGGGCGCGGGCACGGACGGATTGCCGATGGAAAAATCGAACACGTTCTCCGCCCCGATCTCGTCGGCGCGTTGTTTCGCGTATTCGAAAATTTCCCGTATCGTCGAACGTTTACTGCCCAACGCGTACATTTGCTCGTTATACATAACTCTTTCTCCTTACGGGTATTATACCACGCCCCGCCTACCAAGGTCAAGGATTTGCAAATCCCCTTATAAAATTACAGAATTTTTTTCAAAAACCGCCCCGTGTAACTGTTTGCGTTTTCCGCCACTTCTTCGGGCGAGCCTTCGCAAACGATCTCCCCGCCGCCATTCCCGCCTTCCGGACCGAGATCGATCACGTAATCCGCCGTCTTGATCACGTCCAAATTATGCTCGATGACCAGCACCGTATTCCCGCCTTCGCGAAGCTGTAATAGAATCTTGATCAGCTTATCCACGTCGTAGCTGTGCAGCCCCGTCGTCGGCTCGTCCAAAATATACATCGTTTTGCCCGTCGAACGCTTGGCGAGCTCGGTAGCGAGCTTGACCCGCTGCGCTTCCCCGCCCGACAGAGTCGTGGAGCTCTGCCCAAGCTTGATATATCCCAACCCCACGTCGCGGAGCGTTTTGATCTTATTATAAATGCTCGGCACGGGTTGAAAGAACTCGCAAGCTTCTTCCACGGTCATTTCCAATACGTCGGAAATACTCTTGCCCTTGTATTTGACTTCCAAGGTTTCGCGGTTATAGCGTTTGCCGCCGCAGACTTCGCAGGGCACGAAAATATCGGGCAAGAAATGCATTTCGATCTTGATGATTCCGTCCCCGAAGCAATGCTCGCACCTGCCCCCCGAAACGTTGAATGAGAACCGACCCGCTTTATACCCCCGTTCTTTCGCGTCGGGGGTCATGGAAAACAAATCCCGAATGGCGTTGAATACGCCCGTATACGTCGCGGGATTGCTGCGCGGCGTACGCCCGATCGGGGATTGATCGATCGCGATGACCTTGTCGAAATATTCCACGCCGCTTGCTTGCTCGTACTTCCCTTGCGCGTGTTTCGCGCCGTTATGCGCGTTTGCGAGCATCGGATACACAATCTCGTTGACGAAGCTGGATTTACCGCTCCCCGAAACGCCCGTAACCGCCGTAATCAAGCCCACGGGCACACGCACGTTGATATTCTTCAAATTGTTTTGTTTACAGCCGTTGATTTGCAGCCATTTTTCACTCGGTTTCGCCCGCACGAGCGGCGTTTCAATCTTCCGTCTGCCCGCCAGATAATCGCCCGTAACCGAGCGCGGTTCGCGCATGATTTCTTCCTGCGTTCCGCAAGCCACGACTTCCCCGCCGTGTACGCCCGCTCTCGGACCGATATCCACGATATAATCCGCCGCGCGCATCGTGTCTTCGTCGTGTTCAACGACGATGAGCGTGTTCCCAAGATCCCGCAAGCCTTTGAGCGAAGCGAGCAATTTTTCGTTATCCCGTTGGTGTAAGCCGATACTCGGCTCGTCCAAAATATACAGTACGCCCGTCAACGCGCTGCCGATTTGCGTAGCCAAACGGATTCGTTGGCTCTCCCCGCCCGACAGCGTAACCGCCGTACGGGTAAGCGTTAAATAGTTCAAGCCCACGTTGCGCAAAAAGCCCAAACGACTGTTGATTTCTTTGATGATTGCGTCCGCGATCAAATGCTCGGTCTTGGTCAGTTTTTCCATCAAGCCGTCCATAAACGCGCACAGGTTGTCTACGGACATTTCGCAAAGTTCCCAGATATTCTTTCCGCCGACGTACACGGCAAGCGCTTCCTTTTTCAACCGCTTCCCGCCGCAACCGTCGCAGGGCGCGTTGCGCATCAACCGTTCGATATCGCTCTTGACCCCGTCCGAAGTCGTGTTCGCGTATCGGCGTTGCAAATTGTTAACGTAGCCTTCCCACGTCTTTTTGAAACTCCCGCTGAACGATCGGGTCTGGTATTGCATATCCACCCGTTCTTCGCTGCCGTACATCAAAACGTCGTAAATCTCCGACGGCAAATCTTTCACGGGCACGTCCAGCGAAAACCCGTACGCCCGCGAGAGCGCGGAAAGCTCCATCAGCGCCATCGAGTTCGAGCCCAAGTTCCAACCCGTAACCCGCATTGCGCCTTCTCGGAGCGTTTTCGTCTTGTCGGGACAAATCAAATCGGGATCGACGAACTGCTTGAACCCCAACCCCGAACAAGTCGGACACGCGCCGTATACGGTATTGAACGAGAACATTCTCGGTTCGATTTCTTCAATGGAAATTCCGCAATCGGGACAAGCGTAATTGACGGAAAAGAGTTCTTCCTGCCCGTCGCAATCAATGATCACAAGCCCGTCGGCGAGCTTTAACGCCGCTTCCAAACTGTCCGTCAACCGCTTTTGCACGGTCGGTTTGATCACGAGCCTGTCCACAACGACGGAAACGTTGTGTTTGACGTTCTTTTCCAGCTTGATTTCTTCCTGTAAATCGTACACAATCCCGTCGATCTTGACTCGTCCGTAACCGCTCTTTTTAAACCCTGCGAGCTCTTTGACGTACTCGCCTTTCCTACCGCGGACTACGGGCGCGTTGACGAGAATTTTACTCCCTTCGGGCATCGCCATAACGCGGTCGCAAATCTCGTCCACCGTTTGCCGACGGATTTCCCGTCCGCACTTGGGACAATGCGGCACGCCGATCCGCGCGAATAATAAACGGAAATAGTCGTAAATCTCCGTTACCGTACCCACCGTCGAGCGGGGGTTGCGCGAAGTCGTTTTCTGATCGATGGAGTTGGCGGGCGAAAGCCCGTCGATGCTCTCGACGTCGGGTTTTTCCATTTGCCCTAAAAATTGCCGCGCGTACGACGATAAACTCTCCACGTACCGTCTTTGCCCTTCCGCAAAGATCGTATCGAACGCGAGTGTGGATTTCCCGCTCCCCGATACCCCCGTGAACACCGTCAGCTTGTTCCGCGGAATAACGACGTCGATATTTTTTAAGTTGTTTTCTTTCGCTCCCCTGATGACAATTTCTTCCTGCATAATTCCGTTTTTCCTTTACTTTTGCGCCTTTCGAAGCCGCAGCTTCAATTCCGTAATCTTTTCCCGAATCTCGATCGCGCGTTCGAAATCGAGCTGCCCGCTCGCCACCTTCATCAACGCCTTGAGTTTCTCGATCTCGTCGGGAATATCCTGCATTTTAATTTCGTCGTTCGTCTTTTTCTTGGTGATATTCAACGTGGACTTGACTTCCTTGACGATGGTCTTGGGCACGATCCCGTGCGCCTTGTTATACGCGTCCTGCGCCGCGCGGCGGCGGTTGGTTTCCCCGATCGCGCGCTTCATGCTGTCCGTAACCGTATCCGCGTACATAATTACGCGCCCTTCGCTGTTCCGCGCCGCCCGACCGATCGTTTGAATCAGCGACGTGTCGCTCCGTAAAAACCCTTCCTTGTCCGCGTCGAGTATCGCTACGAGCTTGACTTCGGGCAAGTCCAACCCTTCCCGAAGCAGGTTGATCCCGCAAAGCACGTCGAATTCCCCGAGCCGTAATCCGTTGACAATGTCGATCCGCTCCAACGTGTCGATGTCGCTGTGCATGTATTTGACCTTGATCGACCGCTCTTTCAAATAATCGGTCAATTCTTCCGCATGCGTTTGGTGAGCGTGGTAATCAAAACCCTGCCCCCGTCGTTTACTACCGTTTTGATCTCCGACAGCAAATCGTCGATCTGCCCTTTCGTCGGTTTGATCGTGATTTCAGGATCGAGCAGCCCCGTCGGACGAATGATTTGTTCCACCTTTTGCCCCGCTTGTTCAAGTTCGTACGGAGCAGGCGTTGCCGAAACGCAAATGAGCTGGGGTACGCGCGCGTCGAACTCCGCAAACGTCAACGGACGATTGTCGAACGCCGAACGCATACGGAATCCGTATTCCACCAAATTTTTCTTGCGCGATAAGTCGCCGTTATACATCGCGCGGATTTGCGGAATGGTGATATGGCTCTCGTCGATAAACACCAAAAATTCTCCCGACGGGAAATAATCGAGCAGCGTAAACGACGGTTCGCCCGGCTTTCTACCGTCGAAATACCGACTGTAATTCTCTACGCCGCTGCAATACCCAATCTCTCGCATCATCTCCAAATCGTGCTCGGTACGCTGCTTTAACCGCTGCGCTTCGAGAATTTTCCCCGCGTCTTCAAACGCGCGTACTTCGCCCTGCAAATCTTCTTCGATCATCGCAAGCGCGCCTTGCAGCTTCTCCGTGCCGACGGCGTATTGGCTCGCAGGGAAAATCGCCACGTGTTTGAGCTCGTTCAGGCGGTTGCCTGTCAAAGCTTCCACTTCGTAAATTTTTTCAATCTCGTCCCCGAAAAACTCCACGCGAATCGCAACTTCGGAGTTGGAAGCGGGAAAAATCTCCAACGCGTCCCCACGCACTCGGAACGTCGAACGCTTGAAATCGGTATCGTTCCGCGCGTACTGCAATTCGATGAGCTTCCGCATCAACGCGTTGCGCTCCCACTCCATTCCCGGGCGCAGGGAAATGGACAAACGGAAATATTCTTCGGGCGCGCCGAGCCCGTAAATACACGAAACCGAAGCCACCACAAGCACGTCCTTGCGTTCCATCAACGCGCCCGTCGCGCTGTTGCGGAGCTTGTCGATCTCGTCGTTCATGCTCAAATCCTTTTCAATGTACGTATCCGTCGTCGGGATATAGCTCTCGGGCTGATAATAATCGTAGTAAGAAACGAAATACTCCACGCGGTTTTCGGGGAAAAACTCCCGAAACTCGTTACAAAGCTGCGCGGCAAGGGTCTTGTTGTGCGCGATCACGAGCGTAGGACGGTTGACGTTTTGGATCACGTTCGCCATTGTGAACGTTTTCCCGCTGCCCGTAACCCCGACGAGCACTTGCGTCCGAATTCCGTCCAATACCCCTTCCGTCAGTTTTTCGATTGCTTGCGGCTGATCGCCCGTAGGCGCGTACGGCGCGCGCAATTTAAAATCCATACCCCGTTCTCCCGTAAAGCATAGCCCGTTTACAAACATTCGTTTGCATTTGGTATTATAGCATATTCCGCTTGAAAAGTAAACAAAATCAGGGGGAATTTTTTAAAATAGCCGTTTCAAAACGCACCCGACCAAAAAGGCGACGACCGCCGACGCGATCGCCCAAAACAATTTCCCCGCCGCGTCCCGTTTCATCTGCGTATAGTAGCGTTTAAAGGCGTACCCGTTCGCCCGTAGCGAAATCACGTACATTTTTTCGCCCTTACGCTCCGAAAGCAATAATTCGAAATAGTTATCCAAAGCGAGCTCGCCCAAAACGCCGTCGAGCTCCGTTTCCGTGAATTTTTTCCGCGCGGGGAGTAGTTCTAACAGTTCGCTTGGCGCAACGAGACAAGTCCCTTTTTCATGGCAAAGGGAATATACGGCTTGCATGACTTCGCTTTCTCGTCTGTTCAGCATTTTCGCCCCCTGCGCAAAGTATGCGCTTTTTGCCTTTTCCTTATTCTCGATTGCTTGTTCACGATTGCCTTTTACGTATTACTTTTTCAGATACGCTCCATTCGCTCCGCTCAGTCGGTATGACAATATGGGGTAACGCATGAGTTACACCTTTCGACAACGAAAGATAGAAAGACATAGTCAAGACATTGTCTTGTCGAGAAATCTCTTTTTCAACCGAACGCCCCCTTAAAACGCAAAAATCGGGCGGTTTTTGCCCGATTTTTTTCGATTGCTTTTATTCGTTTTTTCGATACGCTTTATACCGTCGCAATGACTTCCACTTCCACCAACACTTGTTTGGGTAAGTCTTTGACGGCTACGCAGCTCCGCGCGGGTTTGCCCGTGAAATATTTCCCGTAGACTTCGTTAAACGCCGCGAAATCGGCAATATCCGCCAAAAAACAGGTGGTTTTGACCGCTTTTTCAAACGAACTGCCCGCCGCCGTCAGGACTGCGCCCAGGTTTTGCATGACTTGTTCCGTTTGCTCCGCAATCGTTTTCGCTTCCACTTGCCCGCTTTTGGGATTGATCGCAATTTGCCCCGACGTGAATACCATTCCGCCGCAAACAACGGCTTGGGAATACGGCCCGATCGCTGCGGGCGCGGATTCCGTATAAATCTTTTTCGTTTCCATAATTTTCGCTCCTTTTAAAGTAATTTGAACCCGAAATCGGTCAACGTCTTACGAATTTCCGCAATATGCTCGTAGTTGCGGGTTTCCAATTCAATACGCAAGAAACAGCCGTTGACGTCCATGCCTTCGTTGCCGCGTTCGTGGTGTACGGAAATGACGTTCCCGCCCAAATCCGCAATAATTTTGGACACGTTTTTGAGTTGCCCGGGTTTATCCATGAGCTCGATCATGAGTTGACAAGTTCTGCCCGACATCAAAAGCCCGCGTTTGATGACGCGCGAAAGGATTGTAACGTCGATATTCCCGCCCGAGAGCACGCACACCGCCTTTTTACCCGTAAGATCGACTTTTTTAAACATTACCGCCGCAACGGGAGCTGCGCCCGCGCCTTCGGTTACGAGCTTATGCTGTTCCATGAGCGCCAAGATCGCCGCCGAAATTTCGTCGTCGGTTACCGTTACGATCTCGTCAACGTATTTTCCGCACATTTCATACGTGATCTCCCCGGGCTTTTTCACCGCAATCCCGTCCGCAATCGTCGATACCGACGGCAACGCTTCGATTTGCCCGTGCTCCACCGCGTTCTTCATCGACGCCGCGCCCGTAGCTTCCACGCCGTAAACCTTGACGCGCGGGTTGAGCGTTTTGATCGTATACGCGATCCCCGAAATGAGTCCGCCGCCACCGACGGGTACGAGTACCGCATCCAGATCGGGGAGCTGTTCGTTGAGCTCCAACGCGATCGTGCCTTGCCCTGCGATGACGTCTTCGTCGTTGAACGGGTGAATAAAAGTATAACCCTTTTCATCGCGCAAAGAAAGCGCTTTTTGGTACGCGTCGTCGTAAACGCCTTCGACAAGACAAACTTCCGCGTCGTAGCTTTTCGTCGCTTCGACTTTGGAAATCGGCGCGCCGTCCGGCAAACAAATCACCGACTTGATCCCGTTCTTTTGCGCCGCCAACGCCACGCCTTGCGCGTGGTTTCCTGCCGAACACGCAATCACGCCTTTCGCCTTTTCTTCGGGCGTGAGTTTGGTCATTTTATAATACGCGCCGCGAACCTTGAACGAGCCCGTGATTTGTAAATTCTCCGTTTTCAAGTACAAATCCGTACCCGGGCAGAGTTTGGGCGCGGGGATTACGTCCGTTTTCCGCGCAACGTCTTTTAATGCTCGGCGCGCGCTGTATACGCTATCGATCGTCAACATTTCTTTTCTCCTTTTTCGGGGCGTATGCGCGTTCAACGCAACCCTGCCCCGTTCATTTTATTCTCTTAACAAGCTATCTATAAACTGCTCCGCACACCGAGCCGAACGGTTGCCTTTCCGAAGCGCAAACGCTTCCGCGCGGATATCCAACTCCGTTTGCGGGATTGTAAGCCCAAACCGCTCCGCCAAGCCCCGAACGATATTCAGGTATGCGGCTTTGTCGGGTTTGGAAAAGAGCACGACCAGCCCGAACCGCTCCGAAAGCGACATCGTTTCTTGCAGGGTATCGTTCCGATGCACGTCGTCGCCTTCCCGATCTTGAAAGCTTTCTTTGATGATATGCCGACGGTTACTCGTCGCGTAAATGACTACGTTGTCCGCTTTCGCGCTCGCCGAGCCTTCCAAAACCGCCTTTAACATACTGAAATTGTCGTCGTTTTGATTGAAGGACAAATCGTCGATGAAAATGATGAATTTTAACGGATTTCCGCTGACCGCGCCCATCACGTACGGCAAATACCGAAGCTGGTCTTTCCGAAGCTCGATCAATCGTACGCCGTCGTCGAAAAAGGCGTTCGCCACCGCTTTGACCGTGGACGATTTTCCTGCGCCCGCGTCCCCGCATAACAACGTGTTCGCCGCAGGTTTCCCGTTCACAAACGCGCGGGTGTTATCCACGATTTGTTGGCGTTCACGCTCGTAGCCGATAAACTGCTCCATTCCAATCCTATCCGCAGACAGAATTTTTTCGATCTTGCAATCGTCGGACAAACGGAACATGCCGCTCGCGGAAAAAATCCCGTAACCGTATTTGGATACGTTTTTCATTCTCTCGGCGTACGCTTTTACAAAATCTTCCTTTCGGGAAGAAAACGCGGGAAGCTCGCTCGACTTTAAACCCAAATCCTGCGCAAAATCTTCCGTCGTAAGCGCGGCGAACTCCGCAAATGCGGTCAATTCCCGCCAAACGGAGTCTGTGATACAAGGCTCGGGCTTTTCCCCGCTCGCAATGCGTTTAACGTACGCGTTTTCGTTCTCGAATACCGCCGTTTTCGTCCATTCCGTCAAATCCCCGCCCGCGTGATAAATTTCCGCGACGAACTTGGCGTACGCCTTGCGTTTTTGCGCAAGTTCCGTATATTCGCAGTATTCCAAAAACGCCTGCATCGGCGCGCTTTCTACAATTCCGTAAAACAGCGCCGTTAAGGATAATTTTTCAGCAATTTCTACGATTTTATCCGTTTTCATATCAAAGATTCTCTATAATTTTCTCCGTCATTTCCGTTGTGGATAAGGCTTCGCCGCCGCGCGCAAGATCCGCCGTACGGTATCCCGCTTCCAACACTTTATCCACAGCGCTAACGATATCGTCCGACGCGGCTTTTTCATTGAACGCATAAAGCAGCATCATCGCCGCCGACAAAACCTTTGCGATCGGGTTCGCCTTGTTTTGCCCCGCAATATCGGGCGCAGAGCCGTGAATGGGCTCGTACAAACCCCGCGTTCCTTCGCCCAGCGACGCGGACGGCAACATGCCAATCGAGCCCGTGATTTGCGACGCTTCGTCGGATAAAATATCCCCGAACATATTGCTCGT
>JAFVRU010000009.1 GCA_017504065.1 Clostridia bacterium | reverse complement strand
TCCCAATTGTTAAAAATTTTTTGAATTTTTTTAAAATTTTTTCAAAAAACCCCTGCAAAACGCTTTACAACTTTATCGTAATGAAGTATAATACTATCACAATCACTTCACCGAGTTGAAGTGCTAAAGCAAAAAACTTTTTTTTAGGAGATCTTATATTATGAAAAAATTGGCAGTAAAAGTAACAGGTATCGCATTGGCAGCATTGAGCGTATTCTCTTTTGCATCTTGTAAGAAAGACGACGCGAAGTTGATTGGATTCGACATTGAACTTGCGGAAAAGACGGTAGCGTATTTGAACGAAACGTACGACGCGGATATCGAAGTAGAATTCGTAGAAATCGATTGGAGCACGAAAGAAGCGAAGCTTGCGGACGGCACGTTGGATTTGGTTTGGAACGGCATGACGATCACGGAAGACCGCGCGGCAGAAATGTGCATTTCCGTCCCCTATCTTTACAACAAACAAGTTGCGGTTGTCATGAATGCAGACGCGGCAACGTACACGACGAAAGAGAGCATGGCAGACGCGATCGTAACTGCGGAAACGGGCTCGGCAGGTGAATCGGTAATCGATAAATTAGACGTCGGCAAGGAATACGTAGTTGCGCCCAGCCAACTTGACGCGCTCATGAAATTGGACAAAGGCGAAGCGGACGTTGCAGTCATCGACTCGGTCATGGCGGGCTATTACACTTCGACGGGCGATTACGCGGGTAAAATGCAAATCGTAGAAGGTTTGGTGTTCGCGGAAGAAAGCTATGGTATCGCAGCGAAAAAGAGCAACGAAGCCCTGATGTCGAAGATCAACGAAGCCTTGATCGCGATCAGAACGACGGGCTATGCGGAAGTCGTTACGAAATACAATTTGACGTCGTCGGTAGCGCTTAGCGCGAATACGGTCAATCCGTATGCGAATGCAACGGATACAAGCTGGGCTGACGTAGTTGCGTCGGGTAAGCTGGTTATCGGGTATACGATCTTCGCGCCGATTGCGTATGAAGAATAAAAAACTCGGAGTTTTCCATGGATAAAATACAAGATATTTTAATGGAACTTGCAGAAGGGTTCGGCTACACGTTCGCGTTGTTTGCCGTAACCCTTCTCTTCGCGCTTCCGCTCGGCTTGTTATTCGCGTTCGCGTCGATGTCGAAATTCAAGCCGTTGAAATGGTTTATGAAAACGCTGATTTGGGTCATTCGCGGTACGCCGCTCATGCTGCAAATTCTGTTCATGAGTTTTCTTCCGAGATACGTATTCCAGAGCACGACAAAAGCCTGGGCTGCCGCGCTCAGCATTAGTATCAACGACATGATGTTCTTGTTCGTTGTACTCGCATTCGTGCTCAATTACGCGTGTTATTTTTCGGAAATCTATCGGGCAGGTATTGAAGCAATTCCCGTCGGGCAATACGAAGCAGGCAAAGTGTTAGGCTTGTCCAAAAACCAAATCTTTTCCAAAATCGTTTTGATGCAAGTCATTCGGCGCATTTTACCGCCGATGAGCAACGAAATCATCACTCTGGTCAAGGATACGTCCTTAGCGCAAGTTTTGGGGGTTGTGGATTTGCTCAACGCCGCAAAGCACGCCGTCAATCATTACGTTATCTTAACTCCGTTCATTTATGCGACGATATTCTATTTGCTTTTTAACGGATTGTTGACGTTGCTGCTCGGTTGGGCGGAAAAGAAATTATCCTATTATAAGGTGTAACATGGCTTTTTTAGAAGTAAAAGATCTCTATAAAAATTTTGGGGAAACAGCAGTTTTAAAGGGCGTTTCCTTTGCAATGGAACGGGGCGAAGTTGTGTCCGTCATCGGTTCGTCCGGCAACGGAAAAACAACGCTTTTGCGGTGCTTGAATCTGTTGGAAACGGCGGATAGCGGCTCGATCTCCGTGGACGGCGAAACCGTGTTCCCCCTTTCGAAAACCAAGGACAAATCCGATTCTGCACAGCAGCGTTTGACGTTCGGCATGGTTTTCCAAAACTTTAATCTGTTCCCGCAATATACGGCGCTACAAAACGTTACGCTTGCCATGGACGTGCAGGCGAAAAAAACGTTGACGAGTAAGAACCCGTTCAGTCCAGAGCGTAGACGCGCGTTAAAAGAACTCCGCGAAAAAAACGAAGCGGAAGCTCGGCAGCTCCTAGCTCGGGTTGGTTTGGAAAACAAAGTCGATAACTACCCCTGCGAGCTCTCGGGCGGGCAACAACAACGTGTGGCGATTGCGCGCGCTTTGGCGCTCTCCCCCGATATTTTGTGCTTTGACGAGCCGACTTCGGCGCTCGATCCCGAACTCACGGGCGAAGTTTTGAAGGTTATCAAACAACTCCGCAACGAAGGCCGGACGATGATTATTGTTACGCACGAATTGGAGTTCGCGAGAAACGTTTCGGATAAGATTATTTTCATGGCGGACGGCGTGATTGAAGAAACGGGTACGCCGCAAGAACTGTTTGATTCGCCCAAGAGCGAAAAGACGCGGGCGTTTTTTGAAAAATTGAGTGAGAAGGTAACGGAAGATGACAATTAAGAATTACGGATTATTGATCAAGGAGCTGTATGCGGAGTTGATCAAATTAGAAACGGAAGAAGAAGCAGAACTTTTCTTGGAAGATTTATGCACGATGAAGGAGTTGGAGTCCATGTCGCAACGTTTACGCGCGGCAAAAATGCTATTAGACGGCAAAACGTACAACGAGATTGTAGACGAAACGGAAATTTCGTCGGCGACGCTTGCGCGGGTTTCGAAGTGCATACGCTACGGCAAAGGCGGGTATAAAACGGTACTGACGAAAAACAAGGATTGAGAGTGAAATTTCGTATAGAAAAACGCCCTTTCGGGCGTTTTTTGCGTTACAATCTTAATTACAAACTGTTTATAAACTGCTTTAAAAGCTGTTTTTGCCTGTAATTCAAGGCAATCGGATCGACTGAAAGTTGTATGGCAACTCTCTCATCGGCAATTTCTTTTTTCTCTACGATCTCATTCAAAAAATATTTCTTTTGCAAACGTTCCATTTCTTCGATCAATCTCGGTTCGATATAATCGTCTTTGATCGGCGCGCCCCTATTGTTTCTTTCCTGTTGGATTTCTCCGCACAGTACCCCGAGAATCTCTTGAATCAATGCGCCTTTTTTCTGCTTTGTTGGGGCGGTAAGCTGTAATTTTCGACCGTAGCTACGCAAGGAATTGACGCTAACCGTATTCAAATACGCCTTACACTCTTCTTTGAATTGCTTCTTTTGTTCTTCTTCCATCATTCTTCCGTCTTTTTTTTAATTTTATTTATATAAAAATGCCGCTCTCTTGCGAGAACGGCACTGTAAGATATACCTTTCTCATCAAGCTGCTACACTCGCTCACAATTAGCCACACAGGATTTTGTAAGCATGACAAGAGATATAGTCCTACCAAACTATACCTTGTGCAGCTTTTTATAAAAAATTATGAGCATGTTTCTTTGTAAGAAACGAATGTAGCATATTTATTATATGAAAAACTCAATAAAAAGTCAACCCCTTTTATACTCAAAAGTGGCAACCTTTTTTCTTTTTATTCTTTTCCCATCATTTTTCGTCCTTCTTCATTTTTTATCTAATTTTATCATTGGCAACACCAATAAGTCAAGCATTTTTATTATCAATTCCAATAAAATATTAGTGGAGATAATAAAAATGGTTACGTTAGAAAATATTCAAGCAGCTCTCGCAGAAGCATTAAAACAAAGAACGATGACGCAAGAAGATTTAGCAAAACGGATTGGGGTGAATCAATCTATGATTTCTCATTATATAACGGGGCGGAGCATGCCTGCGTTAGATACTTTATCGCGTATATGCACCGTTTTGGATTTAGATGCAAACGATATACTTTGTGTAGAAAGGGAAAATTCTTAAATTCCCCCCACGGAGTTCGACTCTCTTACATTATCTAACTGCAAAATAAAAGTAGGGCTTTTTAAAACCCTACTTTTTATTTTGCGTCCATACAATCATTCAACGTAAAACCCAGCGGCTAAACGTCTTCTTTCTTGGCTTTCCGTTTGGCTATGATATAGCGCGCGAGCACGATTGCGTAATGCAAGGCAAGCCCCGCCACGATCGCTTTCACAAGATCAAAAATTACGGTAAGCGCAAACGTAAGCACGAGCACGAGAATGTCGTTCCATTTTTTAGTTTTGATCACGGCAACGAATTCTCTCCATTCACTCATATTATATGCTACAACAAACAGGATCGCGGCGATAATCGGCATAGGCACGTAGGAAGCTAACGGCATTAACAGTACGAGAACGAGCAAAAGCACTACGGCGTGAACCATTCCCGAAAGGGGCGATTTGCCGCCGTTTTTTACGTTCGCTGCCGTTCTCGCAATCGCTCCCGTTGCGGGAATTCCGCCAAAGCAGCCAACCAAGATATTGCTTGCGCCAAGCGCAATAAGCTCGGTATTGGAATTGTGCTTATCGTCTATCATTTTGTCCGAAACTACACACGAAAGAAGGGATTCTATCCCTGCAAGCAAAGCAATGGTAAATGCGTTCGGAAGCAAAGCGCGTATTTTTTGTACCGTTATCTCGGGAAAATCGAACTTCGGCAACGCTGAAGATATCGTATAGAGCGAACCAATCGTATTCGCCTTTATCACGGGGATAAGACACACCAACGCGCCTATGATAACCGCGATCAACGAAGCGGGAATTTTTTTGGATATTTTAGGCCAAAGCACAAGTATCGCAAGCCCAAGCACGCCTATACCGAAAGCCCAGGGATTAAACGTCGAGATATTCTCCGCAACAAGCGTTAATTTTTCCATCGTTTCGATAGCGGTCGCACCGTCGGGATACGTAAGCCCAAAAAAATCTTTCAGTTGCCCTATTACAAGCGTAACGGCAATACCCGCAGTAAAACCGATCGTAATGGTATGCGGAATATATTTTATAAGCGACCCTATACGGAGTAGCCCCATCAATATCAGCAAAATACCCGCCATAATGGTAGCGAGAAAAAGTCCGTCAAAACCTTGAGTGAGTATAATTCCCGCCACAATCGTCGCAAACGCCGCAGTTGGACCTGTGATATTGACTTTACTACCGCCTAAAAGTGCTGTTACGAACCCTGCAATAATCGCAGTAAAAAGTCCTTGTTCGGGCGTAGCCCCTGAAGCGATTGCAAGCGCTATGGAAAGCGGAAGCGCGATAATCGCAACGATTATACCCGCAACGATATCGGAAATATAATCTTTTGACGTATAATTTTTGAAAGCCGTCAAAGTCTTTGGTTTAAATAATTTCATGCTTTATCTCCTATGCGCCATATATTATATATCAACAAAAGATAAAAAGCAACAAAAAACGCCTACGAACAAAAAATCAGTAAAGTAATCAAGTCTACAGATTCTATCGCTACGCCGCCCGTCCGTCATTCTAGACTAAAAGGATAGAATCTTGGGCGGCTATGCTCTAGAATGACAAAGACAAATAACAATGTCGCGAAAAAGCAAAACACACTTCCATATACCTTACAAGTCAAGGTTGTGAAAGTGTGCTTAGTTGGAGCAGGTGAAAGGTGTCGTAGCCTGCACGCTACCAACACCATCAAAACCCATATTTTTATGGTTTTTTCGGGGATTTTTGGCTGTTTTTCCGTCATTTTTTATCCTTTACCAAAATACTTATAGCACTTCTATTTCGTACTCGCTTCCAATTAATTTTGCTGTTGAAAGGGTATATCCAACTTTAAAATTGGAAAGATAAGAGTTTGTTTTTATTGGAACGCGTTTAATTTTTGAAAAAACGGGTATATATATTGTATAAATTTCAACATAGGAGAAATCAGGATGAAACTTGCGGAATATGAACTTATTAAAAAGTACAATTATTTAGAATATTGCGATTATTTGCAAAAGAAATATGGAATTGGACGAAGTGATTATATGACAAAGTCGTGGAACAAAAACTCAAAATGTTCACGTACGAATGATGGACTTGTAGCTCATCATAAATTTGAAGACCATGCCATACTATTATCCACAAAGGAAGTGGCGATGAATAATCCTTTTGAATGGCAGTTGGCTCAAAACATTGTCTATTGCGATTATTTGGAGCATCTTTTATTGCACATTTTAATTTGCGAAAATCCCGCACAAGATAAGAACGCATTTGAAGCTGTTGGAATCGGAGGTGTCATTAACTTTATCGTTCCAGAATTAAACGACGTATACAGTGGATGGCAAACAAATCAACAATGGCGAAAGAATTGCCATAATTTAATTATTAACGATAAGGATGTTTATATGACATTATTAAAACGATTTAAGGATAATTGCAGTACATATCCTTTCTATACCCCTAATTGTTTATATACAAGTTTCAATGAACAGTTTGGGTTATGGGCGAAAAAACAAAACAAAAAGTTGTTTACTGAAATTGAATCGTTATAACAAGAAATAATGTATTTCATTTAACTCAAATGAGTCGTAAAAGAGCGGAAATATAACCGCTCTTTTATTTTTATGGCAAAACACTTAATGTTCAGGGTCGGGATTTTTGCGTAAAGGTGGTATTTATGAGATTTTCGCCCGAAACACAGTAAGAAACTCTATCGTGTTTCGGGCTACTACTAATCATGCAGTGGAAAACGGGGATAAAAAGCAAAACACACTTCCATATACATTACAATCCAAGGTCGTGGAAGTGTGTTTCGTTGGAGCAGGTGTAAGGAGCATAGCGACGGAATAGCGAAGAATGAGCGTCCGAGAGTCGCCCCTTTGGCGGTGCGCCCCGACAAACGATTATCAATCGTTTGGTTTGCCGTCTAATCTTTCCGTATCACAACCGCATTAGGCAAACAAATCGCTCCCGCGATTTTCTCCACCCTCGACTCTCGTCAGTATTCGGTCTATTTCCAAAAATAAAAGCACCCGATAGGGGTGCTTTTATTTTTGGAGCAGGTGACGAGAGTCGAACTCGCCGGGAACAGCTTGGGAAGCTGCCGCCATACCGCTAGGCGACACCTGCACTCTATTCTTTGTTTTCTTATTATAGCTTCTTTTTGATAAAATGTCAACGGTTTTTCTTCTACTTTGCAAAGAAAAAAGCCGTTTTTTTCGGCTTTTTCGTTTATCGCTTTTGACAGGCTTTGCAAATCCCGAAAAATTCTACGCTGTACCCTTCAATCTCAAATCCGCAATCCGCCGTAGCGCGTAATCCGTCCGTCGGAATCCCCGCTGCCGCTACATCCGCCACCCGTCCGCATACCGTACAATGCGCGTGATAATGCGGCATAACGTTATAATCGTACCGCACTTCGTGCCCCGACAACCTTAATTCCAACGCCGTGCCTTTCTCCGCAAACCCGCCAAGCACCCGAAATACCGTCGCGCGCGAAACACTCGGATACGCTTCGTGTACGTACCCGTAAACTTCCGTCGCCGTCGGATGATCGAGCGTCTTTAACGCGTCGTATATGATCGTCTTTTGCTTCGTTTGCCGTTCTTGCATCTCGCTTCTCCGCTTAATGAGATTGAATATTGATTATATTATAGCATAAGATTTCCTTTCCGTCAAGAGTTTTCATAAAAAAAACCGAAAAAAATAATTTCCGAATTTTTACAATTTTTGCGTATATTCCCGTTTGTTCTACGCACAATACTTGTAAATGGAGGGATTTTTATGAAAGCAACCGGAATTGTCAGAAGAATAGACGAGCTCGGCAGAGTGGTCATTCCAAAAGAAATTCGCCGCACTTTACGGATTAAAGAAGGCGATCCTTTGGAAATTTTCACCGATCGAGATGAACTGATGTTGAAAAAATACTCGCCCATCGCCACGCTGGAGCGGTTCAGCAAAGCGACTGCGCGATCCTTAAACGATTTGAGCGGTAAAATCGCCGTAATTTGCGATACGGACGGAGTTTTACACGCTTCAGGCGAAGGAAGAAAGGAGCTTGACGGGCAAACGCTTTCCGAAGAAATGGAAAAGATCTTACGGGAACGTCGTAGTTATATTGCAAACGCGTCGGAAGGCGGAGACATTTTGCCTTTGACCACCGCGCGAGAAGAAGGCGTTACGGCGCAGGTCATCGTGCCGATTGTATCGGGCGGGGATTGCTTGGGCGCAGTTGCCGTTCTTTCCAAAGAAGACGGAGCAAAAATGGACGGAGCAGACATGAATCTTGCCCGTTTGACTGCAGACATTTTAGCCAACCAATTCGAATAAAAACGACAAACCAAACGGGGCAGGGTTGCAATTCAACGCAACCCTGCCCCGTTCTTTTTTTCTTTTAGTTATTTCTTCAACGCCTTATCAATCCAAGGCTTGATATATTCTTCTGCGACTTCAAATACTCCTTCCGCGAGCGTGGTATGCTCGTTGAAATATTTACGGATCGTTGCAATTTCGCAATAATCGATTACGTACAGCACCGACCAAAGCGCCAAACACAGCGCTACGCCGATGACAAGATACAAAAGGCAGGCTAAGCTCCCGTCCAAAATACGGACAGGCGCAGCGCCCTGAATAGCGTTCACCGCTTTGCCGAGCAGGAAATTGATCAACGCAATGGCGAGCAATCCGCAAATGCAAAGCAACGCGCCCGCAACCAGCTTTCCGATCAGCTCCCGCATGGGATCGTCCAACGCCGAGAATCCGTTAAACAGCTTCGCGCATCTTCCCGAAAGATTGACGATAAAGCCCGACTTCATCTTGAACGGCAACACGAAACATACTACGGCAACGGCAATCCCGCCGAGCGTAACGATCAGCGCGCGTATACTGCCCACCAAACCGTTTTTATAGCCCTTTAACGCCGTGCAAACAATCACCCCGATCGTGAGAAAATCCAACGTATAGATTTGCGCGTATTTCCACGCATACCGCACGAGTTTGACTTCGTACAACGCGCCGAACGAACCGTCTTTAAGTTTGCTCGTTCCCAGCACGTACAACGCGATCGATAAAATCACCGCGAGCACGAGCGCGACATTCACCGCGCAGGAAATTCCACCTGCAATCCGACCAACGACGGACGGTCTACCGTAGCCTTTTTTCACGAGCACTTTATTATAATGCGCGTCGTCGGCATGATCGTCGTAATCTTCGTAATCAGGCTCGTACGCGAACCCGTATTCGTCGTATTCGAGCTCCTTATCCCTTTTCCATTTGGTTTTGGGACGAAGCAACAGGGTAAAGAAGCCGTAAAGAATCAACGCCGCCAAAACGCAGCCGAGCGCAAGCACGAACACGGTCGTAACGCCTTTCACGCTTTCCTTTAATCCGCGAACAATCGGGGCTTTGACGACGAATTTTTTCAAATACTTAGACGCAACGAAAAATCCCGCGCCCGAAGCCAACCAAACGAGCCCGCCCCAACCGACTTTGCGAATGCCTTTATAGCAACCGATGAGAAACGCAATACCCAAAAGCGCGGCGCACACAATCACCGCAATCGTCGGGATCATCAAAATCCCGTTTCTGGATAACAAAATCGAATGTAACGTCATTTCCGTTTCTCCTTCCTTGTATTCTTTTTATTTATTGAAATTATCTTTCAGCGAAACGATCTCCGACAAGACGAGCCCGCCGTTTTCGCTTTGACACTTTTTATAATACCCGACGCGCATGAGTTGGAACTGCTTCCCGTCGTCGCTTTCCGCCAAATACGGTTCGGCTTTCCCGTGGAAAATATGCTCGCTGTCCAAATTCATACGCTCACCGAAATCCTGCCCTGCGTATTCCGCGTCTTTGAGCAAATACGAATACCGACGGATCTCCGCGTCCACGCCCGTTTTCGCGTCCACCCATTGGATCGTGCCTTTTACCTTGACGCCGCTCGTATCGTTGGAAGAACGGCTGTTGGGCAAATACGAGCACTTCAGCTCGACTACTTCCCCGTTCTCGTCCTTGACGACTTCGTCGCATTGAATAATATACGCGTTCTTCAACCGTACGTACCCGCCTTCTTTCAAGCGCTGGTACTTGGGCGGGGGATCGAGCGAGAAATCCGCTCTATCGATATACACCGTACCCGAAAACGCGATTTCCCGCGTGCCGAGTTCGGGTTTCAAAGGATGAATCGCCGTTTCGAGCATTTCTTCCCCGTCGTAGTTTGTAATCGTAACTTTGAGCGGTTCGAGCACCGCCATCGCGCGTTCCGCATTCTCGTTTAAGTTGTCGCGAATGCAAGCTTCCAAATAGGAGAGCTGACATTCGGAGTTGGCTTTCACAATCCCGATCTTCGTACAGAAATCGAGCAAAGCTTCAGGCGGAACACCGCGGTTGCGCAAGCCTGCCACCGTCGGCATACGGGGATCGTCCCAACCGTGTACGTGCCCTTCTTCCACGAGCTTTTTCAAATACCGCTTGGACATGACCGTGTTCGTAACCGCAAGCCGCGCGAACTCAATCTGACGGGGCTTGGGAGCAAACCCGAGCTGAATCCCTACCCAATCGTACAAGGGACGGTGATCTTCAAACTCCAACGTGCAAAGGGAATGGGTTACGCCCTGCAAATAATCGCAAATGGGATGCGCGTAATCGTACATGGGATAAATGCACCACGTATCGCCCGTGCGGTGATGTGTGCAACGCAAAATCCGATAAATTACGGGGTCGCGCATATTCATATTCGGGGACGACATATCGATCTTCGCGCGCAAGCACTTTCTTCCGTCCGCATATTTCCCCGCTCGCATTTCGCGGAACAACTGCAAATTCTCCGCTACGGAACGGTTTCTATACGGGCTTTCTTTTCCCTCTTCGGTGAGCGTTCCACGCGTCGCGCTGATTTCTTCCGGCGACAAATCGCAAACAAACGCTTTCCCATCCGTGATCAGCTTTTCCGCATATTCGTAAATGGTTTCGAAGAAATCGGAAGCGTACACTTCCTTTTCCCATTCGTAGCCGACCCATTGGATATCCCGACGAATCGCGTCAACGAACTCCGTCTTTTCCTTGGACGGGTTGGTGTCGTCGAAAAACAGATTGCATTTTCCGCCGTATTTCTTCGCCGTACCGAAATTGACGAGCATACTCTTGATATGCCCGATATGCAAATACCCGTTCGGTTCGGGCGGGAAGCGCGTTTGAACCGCTTCGATCTTCCCGTTTTCAATATCTTCGTTAATAATTTGTTCAATAAAATTCGTTGCTTCGATCGTTTTCATATAACTACTCTTCTTATGATTTCCTAAAAACTCCGCTTCCAATCCTACCAAGTTACGACAAGCCCAAAATCGTGCCGTCCGACGTTAAGTCGATCTTTTCCGCAGCGGGATGCGCGCCCAGCCCGGGCATCAGCATAATCTTGCCCGAAATCGCCACGATAAAGCCCGCGCCGCCCTTTAACACGATATCGCGAACCTGGACTCTGAATCCCGTCGGTCTGCCCAAAAGCTCCGCGTTATCCGACAACGAATATTGCGTTTTCGCAATGATTACAGGCAAATTCCCGCAGCCCTTTTCTTCGATCACGGCAATTTTTGCGAGCGCTTCTTCCGAGAAATCCACGCCGTCCGCGCCGTAAATCTTTTTCGCGATATGCTCGATCTTTTGGCAAACGCTTTCGTCCAATGCGTACGGGAATTCCAATTTCGACGGAATTTCGCAAGCCTTGACGACTTCTTCCGCGAGTTCCTTACCGCCTTCGCCGCCTTTCAAGAACACGTCGGTAAATACCGCCGTAGAACCTGCGTTTTTCACCGTTTCGATCACGAAATCGGTTTCCGCTTTCGTATCCGAGAAGAAACGGTTCATCGCTACGACAACGGGTTTTTTGTAGACGTTTTTAATATTTTCGATATGCTTCAACAAGTTCGGCATACCCTTTTCAAGCGCGGCAAGGTTTTCTTCCGAAAGCGTTTCCTTTTGCGCTCCGCCATGCAATTTCAAAGCCTTTACCGTCGCGACGATGACGACGCAATCGGGTTCGATATTCGCCGCGCGACATTTCGTATCCAGGAATTTTTCCGCGCCCAAGTCCGCGCCGAATCCCGCTTCGGTAACTGCGTAATCGGCAAGACTCATCGCGCAATAGGTAGCTTGCACGCTGTTGCAGCCGTGCGCGATATTCGCAAACGGTCCGCCGTGAATAAACGCGGGCGTATGTTCAAGCGTTTGCACCAAGTTGGGTTTCATCGCGTCTTTCAAAAGCACCGCCATAGACCCGACCGCGCCGGGAATCTCTTTCGCGCGTACGTAATCGCCGTCCGTATTCAAGCCGACGATAATGTTCCCGAGCCGACGTTTCAAATCGTCAATGTCCGTTGCAAGGCACAAAACCGCCATGATTTCGCTTGCCGCCGTGATATCGAAATGGTCTTCGCGTTCCACGCCCCTGCCCTTGCCGCCGATCGTGATGTTGATGAGCTGCCGCTCGTTCATATCCATACAGCGGTGGAAATAGATTTGCTCGGTATCGATTTTGAGCGCGTTGCCGCGGAAAATGTGATTATCCATCAACGCGCAAAGCAGGTTATTCGCCGCGGTGATCGCGTGCAAATCGCCCGTGAAATGCAAATTGATGTCCGCCATGGGTACGACTTGCGCGTAGCCG
>JAFVRU010000073.1 GCA_017504065.1 Clostridia bacterium | reverse complement strand
GGTTATTCGTTTTTAAGATCTGCGCGTAATTGTTCGGCTAAAGCCGACATTTCCGTATGGCGGTGGGACGGGAAGACGATCACGTGCGCTTTGGGCAGCGTTTTGCCGTTCACCGTTTCCGTAAAACAGGAAAGCTGGAACTTTCGGCAGGTGGATTCCGACGGCTGATCAATGACGAAAATATTCGCATTCGGAGCGCGGTAAAACGGTACTCCGTTTTCTTGCAATAACGCTTCCATAATCCGAACGTTTCTTGCGTACGCGCCTTGGTCCGTTTCCTGTAACCGCTCGGAAACGTGATGATACAGCGCGAATGCGGGGATCGATCGAGATCCTGACACCGTCGTGTCCCGTTGTCCGATGTATGCGATCGACTTGCCCTGCGGTTTGTCGGTGGACACAAAAACGGAGTGTACGTCGGGAAAACCGATATACTTATGTAGACTGACGCATACGGAATGTATGCCGCGAGCTTTGCAGTCCACAAGCACGGGCGCGTCCGTCTGGTCGTTGGGGATTCCGCCGAACAACGCCGCGTCTACGTGTAAGTAGTAGGGGATCGCGTGTTTGCGTAAAAAGGCTACGATCGTGTCCACGTCGTCGCAAGCGCCGTATTGCGTCGTGCCGTGCGTGAGTACGATATTTGCCGCTGCGCCCGTCGCACCATGGTTGCGTTGAATGGCTTCGAGCAACGCTTCCGTGTCCATGACGTCGTTTCCGAGCGTGGGAATTTCCACCCGTTTGTAAAGACGGGCGTATTTTTTAATCGAATAGTGCGCCGCTTGGGAATAGTACAAAACTCCATCGGGATTTTGCGAGAATGCCAAGGAGATCCCACAGGAGTTGCTCTCCGAACCGCCGCTGGTTACGTACCCCCAAAATCCGTCGCCCATACCGAATTTTTCGGCGAATAGCCCGACGATGCGTTTTTCCACGTCTTTCGTGTCCATTGCGTAATATCCGCGTTCGTCGATGTCTCCGCAGTTGTTCGCAAACGGCGACTCGTAATGTTGTTCCAACAAAGCTTTGGTGGTTGGGGACAGTCGAACGTTATTCGACGGATACCCGAACATCACGTGCGCACGCTCGCGATTACATTGATAAAAAGCTTCCGCTTCGCGCAGTAACGCGTCGGCAGAGTGGCTTTCCATGTGTTTCGTAGTCGTTTTCATAAGTGCTCCTTACTCACAGTATTCAGTATACCAAGGATAGAAATATTTGTCAACTTTTTCTTTTCGATAAGCTAAAAAAGAGTAAAAAGCAATAGTTTACGGTGAAACTATTCGTTTTTTGCATGGAAGCTATGCATATTTTCTATGTATTTTAACGAAAAATCGATTGACGAGCGGGGGAGTGATGTGTTAAAATTAGATATGATTATCTTAAAATCCCACTTTGTACATATTTGGTTTCGTAAAAATTTTTTGTGTAACAAAGCGGGGTAGGGAAATCGAAAAAAGTAGGTCAAAAATTTTTTAAGGAGTGTTTTTTTATGAAGACGAAGAAACGTTCATTAGTCAGTCTGTTACTTCTGATTATGGTTTTCGTGTTCTCGCTCGGCGTAGCCAGCTGTAAAAAAGGCGGCGGCGATGACGATGCTGATAGCAGCTCGAGCAGCACGATAGACTATGCGGAAGAAGGCGTTTATTATTTTAACGCCGTAGACAACCAAGAGTATCTGGTTACCTTGGATGGCGATACGTTTACGATGTGGCTCGGCGGCGAGATGAAAAACGGTCAGTATACTTACGACGGCAATAATCTCAATCTCGCGTTTGCAGGCACGGACACGGCGACGGCAACGTTGTCGGACGGCGTATTGTCGCTCACCTATAACGGTAACGCATACAGATTCTTGAAAAAGATCAACTATACGGTAACGTATCATACGAACGGCGGTAGCGAAGTCGCTGCGGCGACCGTTCTTAACGGGCAAACCTTGGCGAAGCCCGCAGATCCCCAGTTGTCGGGATATACCTTTATTTCGTGGTATAAAGACGCGGAATACACGATGCCGTTCGCGTTCGGGACAGAGCCCGTAACGTCGAATATGACGTTGTACGCGCGTTTCGCGGAAACGGTAGTCGGCGGCAACGAATACGTTGCGACGTTGAACGTTGACGGCGCGCAATACGCGATGCAATCGACGATCGGTGGCGTATTGTACGATTTGCCTACGCCCCAAAAAGACGGCGCAGTATTCGCTGGCTGGTGGGTAAGCGTAGACGGCGACGCTACGAAGCTTTCCTATAAATACGACGGGCAAACGCTTGCGGCGAACGCAAGCTTGTACGGCGTTTGGGTAAGCGCTGCTCCTGCGGTTTCGGTAAGCGCAACGGGCGTAAGCTGGTCGGTACAAACGGCGGCGAGTGCTTACAGAGTGAAGATTACCGCGCCGAACGGCGACATTGTATACAACCGTGAAGTTGGTTCTACGAACGTAGAATACGATTTTGCAAGCGGCGTAGCGGGTACGTACACGGTAGAAGTTACCGCAAACGACAACACGTCGACGGTTTACTATGCAAACAAGACGTTGGATAAAGTATCTTTGTTCAGCGTTTCCGAACCTTCCGTATTGCTTTTCAACGCTGTTGAAAATGCGGAAAAATATTTAATTAAGATCGTTTGCGGCAACGAAAGCCACGTACATACCGCAGTGGATAACGGTCTTTCTACCAACTATAACTTCTCGAACTGCGAAATGTGTCCGGGTGGGATTCAATTCCAAGTAACGGCGGTTGCGAAAGGCTACGCGAACTCCGTTTCCGACGTATATAGCTATTCGAGAGATCTTGCTGCGGTAACGGGCTTAACGCTTGACGCGGCGGCGGATAAGATCACGTGGAATGCAGTTGCGGGCGCAACGTCCTACGTAGTCGAAATCGTAAAAGGCGAAACGAGCACGAAAGTGGAAGTTACGTCTACGAGCTATACTTTGCAAAACTACACGGGCGAAATGACCATCAAGGTTACTCCCGTGGCGAAAGCATACAACTCGCCTGAAGCGGCGTCGGTTGCGTATGCAAAGACGAAGCTTGTTGCGCCTACCAACGTATTACTTTCGAAAAATACGTTGAAGTGGACTGCGGTAGACGGCGCGGTGAAATACGTTGTATCGTTCAACGGCACGACGTATGAAAGCACGACGAATGAACTTGCTCTTACGTCGGATATGTACGTAGACGGGCAAGAAAGCTATCAAGTATCCGTTCAAGCGGTAGCTGCGGATGCGGTGAACAATTCTGCGTTCTCTGCGGCGGTTACGATCAACTATTCGGTAATGAATCCCGAACTTTCCTACTCGAAAGGCGTAGTTTCTTGGTCGTCGGTAGCAAATGCTTACCGTTATGCGGTACGTGTAAACAAGGGGAAAGAAATTTCCGTAAAAGGCGAATTCAATTCTTATCCTGTAACCCTTACGAAAGCAGGAAACAACACGATTGAAGTACGCTATTACGACGAAGACGAACGCGGTTCGGATTGGGTAAGCATGACGGTTTATGCGTACTCGATTACGTTCGACGCGTGCGGCGGGGCGGAAGTCAAGACGCAATATAAAGCGCTTGGCGATCCCATTGAATTGCCTAAATCCACGTTGGAAGGCTATAATTTCACGGCTTGGTACAACGTACCCAACGGCCCTGAAAACAACGGCGCGATTTTCAATGATACGACCTTGACGACAAGCGGTAATATGATCCTTTATGCTTATTGGTCGTATGAATCGTACGTAGTAACGTTTGATTTGGATGGTATGGGTACGCTCGACGTAGACTCGTTGAATGTAGGATATAGTAGAGATTACGTGTTGCCCGTTCCCGTATCGACGAACTCGACGTATGTATTCGCAGGTTGGTATACGTCTCCGAAGGGGCAAAACGGCGCGTATACGGACGAGAAAGGTGTCAGCGTTCAGGCTTGGAACGATGCGAGAGACGTTATTGTGTATGCTTACTGGGTAAGCGTATTGGAATACAAAAAAGGTACGGATATTAAGGGTAACCCGTATTATGCGGTTTCCGCGAATATGCGTTATATTGATCGTGTTACGAATATTAAGATTCCTGAAACGTATCAAGGGGAAGAAGATGCAGAACCCATTCCCGTTAAGCTGATTGACGCGGAAGCGTTTAAGGATTGCAAGACGCTGGAAGTAATTCAAATTCCTGATACCATCACGGCAATCACGCTTGGTACGGGCGGTGTTACGGGTACGGGTTCGGCGTTCCGTAACTGTACGAATTTGCGCAGTTTGGAAATCTATTGCGTATACGGTGATCATGAAGCGAATGACCACGTGACGTATTATAAATCGGCAAACGGTGCTTTGATTTATAGCGATCCGACGAATCCGGCAGTAAAAGAATTGGTTTACGTGCCCGCGTCGCTTACGGGTATCTATTCAATTCCCCAAGGCGTAACGTCGATTGCTCCTTCCTTGTTCTACAACAACAAAACGTTGCAAGAAATCAAAGTTCCTGCATCGGTAAACTACATCGGTATGAAAGCGTTCTACCGTACGGCTGCGAAGATTACGTTTATTCCTGTAACGGAAGCCGATCTCGTAGCTGATCCCAATGATGAAACGAAAAAAGTTGTACCTTCGTTGAAGCTTGGGGAACAAGTATTCTGGTACTGTGAACATACGGAAATTACGCTTCCCGCGCGTTTGAGCCCGGAAGATTTCAACGTAAATATTTTCGATTATTGTAATAATCTTGAAAAGGTATTTATTCAACCGGAAGCTGTAGAGTATAAAGAGAGCTCTTATAAGACGACGGACGACGGGTTGCTTCTGCAAGCCATCACCGATACGGAAGGAGAGCCTACGGGTTATTGGAAAGTTGTATTCTGTCCGAAAGCAAGAACGGGTGAAATTACATTCGGCGCAAGTATTTCGGAGATCGGCGAATCTGCGTTCTATAACTGCGAAAAAATTACGAAAGTAACGATTCCTTTGAATATCACGAAGATCGAGAAGAAAGCATTTTACGATTGCGACGCTCTTAAGACGTTGGTGATTGATGAAAGCGTTGAAGATCTGGTTATCGGAGAACAAGCATTCTACGGCTGTGGTGAATTGCAAGATTTCACCATTCCTAACGGCGTTATTGGATTAGATAAAGGCGCATTCAAACTCTGCACGACTTTGACGAAAATCATTATTCCTGCAGGAATGCAATACATCGGCGACGAAGCGTTTATGGGATGTACTGCAATTACGTCGATCACGTTTGTAACAGAAGAAGCAGTAAACTTGACGATTGGCCAGTCGGCATTTAAAAACGCGGATAACGTTAAGACGTTGACGATTCCTACCCGCGTAACTGCGATCGGTGCGGAAGCGTTCTATAACTGCGACCTTTTGGAGACGGTTACGTTTGACGATCCCGCGGATGCAGAACAAAACTTGACGATCGGTGAGGAAGCGTTTTACAACTGCGACCGTTTGACGACGATTACAATGCCCGCACGCTTAAAGTCTGTTGGCTTGGCGGCGTTCGGCGGCAATAACAATTTGACGGAGGTTACGTTAAACTGTAAAGAAGGCGTTCAGTTTGCAAATGCTGCGTTCCTTGCGTCGGCTACGTCGAAAGACTATTACATTAAGACGATAAACATCGGTGTTAACTGTCCTACGATTGCCATTGCAGGCGTCTTCGGTTTGGGTGTAACGAACATTAACGTAGCTGAGGATCATGCATCGTATAAATCGGTTGACGGCGTATTGTACGACAAAGAAGTTACGGAAATCGTATACTTCCCGTCGACTAAGACGGATTACACGTTGCCCGATATGATTACGGTTATCGGCGATAGAGTATTCTACGGCTCGACGCTTGAATCGATCACGATCAGCTACAAATTAACGGAAATCGGCGAAAGCGCATTTGCGGATAGCAAATCCTTGAAGTCGGTTATCTTCACGGCTGCGCCTGAAGGGGCGAAAGACGCTGCAACGACCTTGATGATCGGTGTAAAAGCGTTCCAGAACTGTTCGAAGCTCGAAACGTTCGAATTCCCCGCTCGCACGACAGAAATCGGCGATTATGCATTCTCGGGATGTGCGAATTTCCCTGAAAACGTAGTTCTTCCCGAAGGATTCACGACGATCGGTGCGGACGCATTCAGTAGCGCGGATAACATCAAGACGTTCTCCTTGCCTTCGACGTTGGTAAACGTTGGCGTCAGAGAAATCTCGTCTAGCAGCACATTGCCCGGCTATACGCTCTTCTATGCATTCAACAGTGATGGTTTGCAATCGTTCACCGTACATGCAGACAACCCGATCTTTGCTGCGGTAGACGGCGTATTGTACAGAAAGGGGCAAATTGATACGATTACGTATGCGGACGGTTCGACGAAAGTCGTTACGTACGTAAAAGATGCAGAGAAAGAAGAAGACGAGGTGAGCAGAGTAACGTCTACCGTTTTGGCGGAACTTGTACAAGTTCCCGAAGCGAAGGCGGGCACGATCACCGTACCTTCGACGGTATGGAAACTCGGCGACTACGCGTTCACGCGTTCGTCGTCCTCGAAGGCAGCGAAGGCGGAAGCGCTCGTTTGGGAAAACAACACGTTGAATATCCCTTCGAACGTAGAATTTACTTTCGGTAGATATACGTTCTACTATCACGGTAGCTTGAAAAACGTTACGTTGCCTATGGGCATGACGGTTATCCCGCAAGACGCGTTCTACTATTGCCATAGCTTGGAAACGATCAACATTCCTTATACGGTAACGTCGATCGAACCCAAGGCGTTCTATAACTGTAAGTCGTTGACGAACGTTAACATTGCAGAAGCCCCTGAAGGGGAAGACGCGAAGTACCCGTTGACCTTGGAAGATGGTTCTTCGTATAGCTCTGGTGGCGGTAGCGGCGGTTCGACAACGTACTACGGTGCGTTTGCGTACGTACAATCTCCTACGTTTACTTCGATTAAGTTGCCGAAGAGAACGGTTTATATCGGGGATTATTCGTTTACCGCATCTTCGACTTCGAACGTAGACTCCTATCTCACAAGCATTGAAATTCCCGCGAACGTAACAGCGATTGGGAAATATGTTTTTGCTTACAACAAGTATTTGACGACCCTTACCTTTGCGGCAGGTTCGAAACTGACTGAAATCGGTAGTAACGCGTTCTATCAATCGGGCTTGACGGGAGAAATCGTTATTCCTAATACGGTAATGGCGTTCGGTTACACGACGAGCGGCTCCGGTGCGTCCGCTTATACGAGTTCGTATACCTTTGCATATACCAATATTACCAAGATCACGTTGCCCGAAAGCTTAACGTTAGTGCCCGGGTATATGTTCAGCAATTGTAAGAATCTGGAAGAAGTTGTATTTGGCGAAAACAGCCAAGTAGAAAAGTTTGATACAGGCGCATTCCAGACGTGTACTTCTCTGGAAGCGATCACAATTCCAGCATCGGTAAAAACTATGGGGACTTCGGTATTCAGCGGTTGTACCGCGCTTGCTACGGTTACGTTTGAAGAAGGTTCGGCGCTGGAAGCAATCGGCAACTCTGCGTTTGTGAAAACGGGCTTGACGTCGTTTAAGTTCCCCGTATCTTCCGCAACGAACGGGATTACGCTTGGTACGGCTCTCTTCTCGGGTTGTAGAGATTTGACGACGATCGAACTTTCGAAATCGGTTGTTAATATCTCCAACGTGTTGAATGGTTGTTCGTCCTTGCAAGTTATCAAAGTTGCTGCAGATAACGAACACTTTATGGGCGATCCTACGTTGCCGCTCTTGTATAATAAAGTACAAGACGGTGTAGATGAAGAAGGTGATCCCGTTTACATCTACACGACCATTCAATACAGCTTCGGCGCGATCTCGGGCGATACGTTCAAGGTCAACGAAGGCGTTAAGGTCATCGGTTCGAATGCGTTTGCAGGCCAAGCGTTCAAGAAGATCGAACTTCCCAAGTCCCTTGAAACGATTGAAGCAAAAGCGTTCTACAAGTGCATGAAATTGGAAGAAATCGTATTCGCAGACGGCTGTAACTTAACGGAAATCGGCGAATCGGCTTTCCAATATTGTATCTCGTTGAAGAATCTCAAATTGCCTTCGAAAGTTGAGACGATCGGCAAGAATGCGTTTGCATCCTGCGAAGCGTTGGAGAGCGTTATTTGGAGTGACGCGCTTGTAACGATCGGCGTGTCTGCGTTCGATAATTGTGTTTCGTTGACGAACGTGAAGACGGCGACAGCTACGGGTACGGATAACTGTTTCCCCGCAACGCTGGAAACGCTTGATCAATATGCGTTCCGTTACACCGCTTTGACGGGTAAACTCATCATTCCCGACAGTGTGGAACGTTTGGCATCGAAGTCGAGTAGCTATACGTACAGCACGGGTGGTAATATCTTCCAACAATGCCATAACATTACGGAAGTCGTATTGCCCGATACGCTTATCCATATCGGCGGTAACGTATTCGAAGGTTGCCGCAAATTGCAAAAGGTTAATATTCCCGCAGGCTTGAAGTTGCTTGGTACGTGCGCGTTCAAGAACTGTCATAGCTTGCAAAACGTAACGCTTCCCGATCAAATGGAAGACGTGAACTCGTCTGCGTTTATGAACTGTACGTCGTTGACGAAAGTAAAAGTTCCCGAATTGACGGCAAGTGCCGCTACGTGGCGTTTCGCAGGTATGTACGAAGGATGTACGAACGTTACTGAAGTGGAAATTGCAAAAGGTGTAACGCAGCTCGGTTCGAAGATGTTCGCAGGTACGGCGATTACTGCATTCGATTTGTCGTGGTATCAACCTACGACGTATCCCACGAACTTGTTCAAGGATTGCGCATCTTTGCAGTCGGTAGACTTTGGTACGAATTCGACCACGACGGCGCTCGGCGACTATATGTTTGCAGGCTGTACGTCCTTGAAGACGGTAACGCTTCCTACTTCTTTGAACTTCTTGGGTAAGTATACGTTCCAAAACAGCGGCATTGAATCGATTGCGATCCCTGCAGGGGTAAAAACCATTGCAAGCTCTAAAAATACTACGTCTCTTTCGACTAAAACGTATACGTTTGAAAACTGCGTCAACCTGAAGACAATTACGTTCGGACAGGATATTACGCACATAGGCTACGGCATATTCAAAGGCTGTACGTCTTTGGAAGAAATCAGCTTGCCTAAGGTAGTGAAGTTTGGTCAAGAAGCGTTTATGAACTCCGGTTTGAAGACTGCAGATTTCCCCTTGTGTACGGGCGGGGCGACGGACGCATTCAACGGCTGTACGAAGTTGACGACGGTGAACTGGCCGGCAGCAACGGACGTTTCGAGTACAAGAGTATTCCAAGGCTGTACGTCGCTTTCGAGCGTAACGTTCGGCACGAAGGTTACGTCTACGTCGATGGGTGCTTCGTATTTTGAAGGCTGTACGTCGCTTAAGACGATCGATCTTACCAAATTGACGAAAGTGAAGACGATTGGTAATAGAGTATTCTACGGATGTACGTCGCTTGAAAGCATTGTGATCCCGAAGGCGGTTACGACGCTTGGGAATAGCAGCATTAAACGTCAATCGGGTACTTCGTATTACGGTAACACGTTTGAGAACTGTACGAATTTGAAGAGCGTAACGTTCGAAACAGGTTCGGCGTTGACAAAGATCGGCGGTGAAAAAGTATTCGCAGGCTGCTCGAGTTTGACGAGTATCACGTTGCCTGCAAACTTGGCGTACATCGGTTACGACGCGTTCAAGGGTACGGGACTTACGTCCATTCACCTGTCTGCGAAGATCGCTAACGTTTACCAAGGCGCGTTTGACGATTGCGCGGCGTTGAAGACGATTACGATTGATTCCGCAAACAGAAACTTTGCGGTTGGTTCGGACGGCTTCGTATACGACAAGGAAGGTAAAACGTTATTGTACGTGCCTGCAGGCTTGCTGGAAAGCGGGATCGTTGATCTCTCTGATACGACGATTGAATCCCTTGGCACGTCTTCGGATTACAACTTTGGGACGGTATTCAGCGGTAACGATAACATTACTCGTATCATCCTGCCGACGACTTTGGTGAAGATCGGTAGCGGCGCGTTTATGGGCATGGAAGGTTTGTTGAACCTTGAAGTTCCCGCAAGCGTTAAGAGCATCGATTCGTATGCGTTTGCCGATTGTACGAAGCTTCGTAACCTTACGTTCGCGGAAGGTAGCGAAATTATCTACGTAGCGAAGTTTGCGTTCTATAACACGCCTTCGATTGGCGGCGAAAACGGCGAATACAACACGACGTTCACGCTTGCGCAAGATCCCAGCGCGGATGGTTCGGAAGCTGCGAACGGATATCTTGCTCCGTTGAACGAATCCACGTTCGAAAACAGCGGCTTCAAGACGGTCAACTTGCCGCTCCTTTCGGAAATCGGTAAGAACGCGTTCCGTGGTTCGAAGATCACTTCGATCGTAGTGCCTGAAGGCGTTACGAAAATTAGCGACTATGCGTTTGCGGATTGCGTTAACTTGGTGACGGTAAGCTTGCCGACGACGTTAACGACGATCAATGCAAATGCGTTCGAAAATACGGCGATTACGGAAATTACTATTCCCGAAAACGTTCAGACGATCGGTAAGACGGTATTTGCGGGCAGCGCGCTGCAAACGTTCAAGTTCGAAAAATTGGCGGACGGCGTAGTTCCTACGTTTACAGCTGGCGATTATAGCGTATTTGACGGATGTACCGATCTTGAAACGGTAATTCTTCCCGAAGGTATGACGGAATTGCCGAAGAATATGTTCTTGAACTGTACGGCATTGAAGAACGTAACGCTTCCTTCGACTCTTACGAAGATCGGGGATTACGCATTCATGGGTTGTACGGCGCTTGAATCGATTGAATTGCCTGATATTGCGAATATCAATGACGGTTTGTTTAAAAACTGTACGAGCTTGTCGTCTTTGACGATTCCTGAAACAGTTACGCAGATCGAATACGATGCGTTTGAAAATTGTACGGCATTGAAGAAGTTGATTATTCCCGATACGGTACAAAAAGGCTACAGACGCTTGTTTGCAGGCTGGAAGAGCGATCAAACGGTTTACTTCCGCGTTTCACTCACTACGCTTTGCGCAACGACGGATTGGAATATGACTTCGCTGACGTTGTCGGAAAAGGTGAACACGGGTTACATCGATTCCGAATTCAAGACCGGCTTCGTTGGTTCTTGGATTGCGGATACGGAAGCGAACTTCGTATTTGACTACGCAGGAAACTAAAATTCCATAATCAATGAACGATCCTATCTTCGGGTAGGATCGTTTTTTGCGTCTCATGATCAGATACGCTCGACTTCGCTAACGCTTGCTCGGTATAACAAAGGGTGGAATTTCTCCGCTCGGTATGGCAGTAGGGGAGCGAATAAGTAGCATTTTTTCGATAACGATAGATAGAAAGATTTGGTCAAGACATGGACTTGTGAGAAATTCACAATCGATAAAATTGATAAACTCTATCGAAAAATTCCGCGCAAGAAAAATTGCTTTTTTAGGTTTAACTATTTACAAAAGTGTTAACGTATGGTATAATATGATAACAAAGAGTACTATACTCGTAAAAAATACGCCGTAGCGTACGGCAAAGGATGGTGGCGAAATGTCAGGAAAAATTTTCAAAGAATACTATGCGCGCGTAGCGAAAGAAGGCATCTTGAAAGCAGTATTTTGCGGCTTGATCGTCGGCTTTTCGGTAACGCTGTTGGCGGCAACGACGTTTTGGTTGTTGGGAGAGCGGATGTGGATATGGT
>JAFVRU010000072.1 GCA_017504065.1 Clostridia bacterium | reverse complement strand
AATTAATATGAGTGCAAAATTTGCAGCAAAGATGCTAAAGAAGAAAGGAGTAAAATAATGGGTATTATTCGTGCGGAACATCTTAATTTATGGTATAATAATGAAAATGCGTTATTGCGCAAAAACGGAGGAAGATTATGCAGCCCAAATACAAGAGAGTTTTATTAAAGCTTTCCGGCGAAGCGCTTGCCGGAGATCAACGGTTCGGACTCAATCACGAAGTCATCGCGCCCGTCGTGGAACAGATCGTACAAATCCACAACATGGGCGTTCAAGTCGGGTTGGTCATCGGCGGCGGGAATTTCTGGCGCGGCAGACAGGGTACGAATATGGATCGCACGACGGCGGACCACATGGGTATGCTTGCCACGGTCATGAATTCTTTGGCGATGATGGACGCGATCGAACAACGCGGCGTGCCCGTTCGGGTGCAAACGGCGTTGGATATGGTATCGCTTGCCGAGCCGTTCATTTTAAGAAAAGCGCTTCGGCATTTCGAAATGGGGCGGATCGTTATTTTCGCGTGCGGGACGGGGAATCCCTACTGCTCGACGGATACGGCGGCGGCGCTCCGCGCTTGCGAAATCGACGCGGATATTTTACTTATGGCAAAGAACGTGGACGGGATTTACGATTCCGACCCCAAAACCAACCCTGCGGCGCATAAGTACACGTCCTTGAAATACGCGGACATTATCAACCGCGGCTTGAAAGTCATCGACTTTACGGCGGCGACGATGTGTATGGAAAACAACGTTCCGACGCTCGCATTCGGGTTGAACGAAGAAAACTCGATCGTTCGCGCGATTTGCGGGGAAGATTTGGGCACGATGATCAGCGTTTAAAAGCATATAGAATAAATAGAAAAAAGAAAGGAGATAACTGTTATGATCGAAAACGAAAAAGTGGAAGAAATGATGTTGGAGCTGGAAGAAAAAGCGGAAAATACGCGCAACGCTTTGGAGAGCGATTACGGCGCGATCCGTACGGGTAGAGCGAACCCCCGTATTCTTGACAAAATCGAAGTAGAAGCGTACGGCGGCATGAGCAAGCTTGTGGAGCTCGGCAACGTATCGGCGCTCGACGCGCGTTGTTTGCAAATCAACCTTTGGGATAAATCCTTGCTCAAAGCGGTAGAAAAGGCGATTTTGCAATCGAATATCGGGTTGACGCCGTCCAACGACGGGCAAGTGATCCGTTTGGTATTCCCCGTTATGACGGAAGAACGCAGAAAAGAGCTTGTAAAACAATCGAAAAAGATGGGCGAAGACGCGAAAGTTGCGATTCGCAACCACCGCCGCGAAGCGATGGACGTCATCAAGAAGATGAAGACGGCGAAAGAGCTGTCCGAAGACGAAGCTTCGGCTTGCGAAGCGGACGTAGAAAAGACCGTTTCGGGATATATGTCGAAATTGGAAGAAATCATTTCCGCAAAAGAAAAGGAATTGATGTCTATTTAAGTTATGCGGAAGAATAAAATAGAACGGGAAACGCAAATTCCCAAACATATCGCAATGATCATGGACGGGAACGGACGTTGGGCGAAAAAGCGTTTGTTGCCCCGTTCCGTCGGGCATAAATACGGCATGGAACGCATGATCGGATTGATGGAGCACGCGTTCGATCTCGGGGTGGAGTATATGACGGTTTACGCGTTATCCACCGAAAATTTAAAACGCCCGCAAGACGAACTCAACGGCTTGTTCAATTTAATCCGTAACCATTTCAAGGAATATATGGGCAGGATTTGCGAACGCGGAATTCGTTTGCGTATTCTCGGCGACGTAACGCTGCTTCCCGACGACGTGGTGCAAATTCTGCGGGAATCGGAAGCGGAAACGTTGAAGTACGATACGGGCAAGGGAATTAACGTAGCGCTCGGTTACGGCTCGCGTAGTGAACTCGTCCGCGCCGTCAATCAAGCGGTGGAAAGGGGCGAAAAGGTAACGGAAGAAAGCTTTTCAAATCTACTCTATACAGGCGGATTGCCCGACCCCGATTTGATCATTCGCACGGGTAAGGAAGTGCGGCTTTCCAATTTCTTGTTGTACCAAGCCGCGTATGCGGAACTCTATTTTTCCGATAAAATGTTCCCCGAATTTTCCGATAAGGAGCTTGACAAAGCGATTGTGGAGTACTCCTACCGTACCAGACGGTTCGGGAAAACGGACGAACAGTTGAAAAAGCACTAAAAGAAAAAACTATGGGGCAGGTATGCATTCACCGATTTTCGGTGAATGTTCCCCTTTATAAGGACGGAAGAAGTTTATGAAAATTCGATTGATTTCAGGGAGTTGTTACATCGCGCTTTTGGCGGCGTTCTACTGTTTGAAAATCTTTGTGCACGATTACTGTTTCGACGCGCTGATCTATTTTTTTGCATTAGCAGGCACGTTTGAAATGCTCCGCGCGATGAAAGATAAAACGACGAAAGCGGAAAAGGCGCTCGTATTTGCGTTCGCCGCCGTTTGTATTCCCGCTTGCGCGATTTGCGAAGAACGTTACGGCTACGGAATCGAAGTCGTGGGGATTTGCGTATTCGTACTTGCGGTGGCGCTGCTTAGCTTGCTTGTAGCAAAGCACGAAGAAACGACGCCTGAAAATCTCGGCGTAGCCCTGCTTTCGGCAGTGTATCCTACGCTGTTGTTGGCAATGTTGGTTTTGGCAAATCATTTGCCCGTCAATCCCAAGCTCGAATACCTTGCGCTCGATTCGCGGCTGATGGTGTTGTTGATTTTTATCGTTTCGCCCTGCGCGGATTCGATCGCGTACGTATTCGGACGGTTTTTGAAGAAGTTTTTCCCCAAGAAAATGGCGCCGAATATCAGCCCGAACAAAACGGTGATCGGGGGGATCGGCGGACTCGTCGGCGGTATGCTCGGCGCGGCGGCGTTATATTTTATCTATAACGCGACGGTCGTGGGAGAGTTCTTGGATATGCAAATTTGGTTGCCCGTGTATATCGGCGTGGGCTTGCTTGCCGCGATCACGACGGCGTTCGGGGATTTGGTGGAAAGCTGTATCAAGCGCAAAGTCGATTTGAAAGACATGGGCAAAATTATGCCCGGACACGGCGGCGTTTTGGATCGTATCGACGGAACGTTGTTCGCAACGATCGCCGTCTACGTCGTATTCACGTTGATCCATACGTTCTATTAAAAGTAGAAAATTATGAAAAAAATAGCGTTAATCGGCTCGACGGGCTCGATCGGGAAACAGGTTTGCTCGGTAGTCCGTCGGCATAGCGAGCAATTTAAAATTCAAAGCTTGGTAGCCAATTCGTCCGCGGAAGCGTTTTTGGAGCAGGTATGGGAGTTCCGTCCCGAATACGCCGCGCTCGTAAACGAAGCGGAAGGGAAGAAAATTGCGGAAAAAATGCCCCAAGGCGTGCGGTTTTCCTACGGCGAAGCCGCCGCTGCGGAAGCGGTGGAATACGGCGACGTCGCGTTTATTGCGGCGACGGGGTTTGCGGGACTCAAATACAGCTTGCGCGCGATCGAACTCAAAAAGGATATCGCGCTCGCGAACAAGGAAACGCTCGTTTGCGGCGGGGAGCTTGTCATGGGCAAGGTTCGCGCGTCGGGCGTGAACTTGATGCCCGTAGACAGCGAGCATTCCGCGCTTTGGCAAGCGCTGAACTTTCGGTTAAACGCGCCGTTTCGGCGGTTGATCATCACGGCGAGTGGCGGACCGTTTTACGGGTACACTCAAGAGCGGTTGAAAAACGTAACGCCCGCGTCGGCGCTGAAGCACCCGACTTGGCAGATGGGCGCGAAAATCACGATCGATAGCGCGACGCTTTTGAATAAAGGGTTTGAAGTCATCGAAGCCAAATGGTTATACGACGCGCCGCTTGAAAAAATTCATACCGTCGTACAACCGGAGAGTATCATTCATTCGATGGTGGAATTCGACGACGGCGGCATTTTGGCGCAAATGAGCTATCCGACGATGGAGCTGCCCATTCAGCTCGCTTTGACCTATCCGTCGCGACTGGAATGCGGACTCCAGCCCTTGGATTTCGAGAAATTGGGCGCGATACGGTTTTTGCCGTTGGAGCGGAAAAAATTCCCGTGTTTCGATTTGGCGCTTTCGGCGTTGGAGCAAGGGGAGAACTACCCCTGCGCGTTGAATGCGGCGGGCGAAGTTGCGGTACGCGCATTTTTGGAAGGACGGATAAGTTTCCTTGCGATTGCGGAAACTATGGAAGCCGTACTTTCGCAAACGGAGCGGTTGCGCCCCGACAGTTATGAAGCGTTGTTGCAGACCGATCGCGCGGCGCGCGCGGCAGCAAGACGGTTGACGGAAAAATAAAAGGAGTTTCACGGTGGGATTGATCGGAAATTTGTTATCGTTTACAAGTGCAATGAAAAGCTTCGGCGGCGTTTTGCTCGCCGTAGTCATTCTACTCGTGATGGTAACGGTGCACGAATTCGGGCATTACGTTGCGGGGAAAATACTCGGGTTTAAAATCAACGAGTTTTCCGTCGGGTTCGGACCTGCAATCTTTAAAAAACGCAGCAAAAAAACGGGGGAACTGTTTGCGCTGCGGATTATCCCGCTCGGCGGGTATTGCGCGTTCGACGGGGAAGACGAAGACGACGAAGTCGTGGAAAAAACGGACGAAACGCCTTTCCCCGAACAGGAGCAACTTCCTGCGAAAACGCCCGAACAGGTTTTGGAATATCCCGAGCCGAAAGGAGAACGGTTCAACGATCAACCGCCTTGGAAGCGGATTATCGTACTACTCGCAGGCGCGACGATGAATTATATTTTGGCGGTATTTTTCATTATCGGTATGTTTGCGGGGGTGGGCAGACCGCTGTATAAAATTATTAAGGAATACCCCGAAGAAGCGACGGTGCAAGCGACGGCTACGGAGAATGAAACTATGCCCGATCCCTACGGTTTACAAACGGGGGACGTGGTGTTGAAAATCAACGGCAAGCACGTGTATATGATCACCGATTATATCGATATCTTGGACGGCAAGGACGCGGGGGATATCGTAACGTTCACGGTCATTCGGAACGGCGAAACGGTGCAAGTGGAAACGCCGCTCTTGGTGGACGCGAATTTCAAGAATATGTCGGATACGACAAAACTCTTAAATGCGATGGGCGTGTACGGCATGTACGCGGTAACCGAGCAACAAGGCTTTTGGGAAACGATCGGGCACTCGTTTGCGTATTCCGTCAAGATCGGGGGGACGGTGCTCCGTTCCTTGGGCGAATTATTGACAGGCAAGATGGGGCTTGACGCGATGGGCGGGCCGGTAACGACGATCAAGATCACGTCGGAAGCGGCGTCGAACAGCTTGCTGTCGTTTTTGAATATCGCGGCGTTTATCGGCGTCAATCTCGCGGTGTTTAATCTGTTGCCGATCCCTGCGCTCGACGGTTGTAAAGTTATCTTTTGCCTAATCGAATGGATACGGAAAAAACCCGTCAACCGCAAAGTGGAAACAATGATCCATTTTATCGGGATTTTGTTCTTGCTCGGGTTTGCGGTACTCGTCGATCTATTGCAGCTATTTTAGAAAAAAAATTTTTTGCCTGTCAAGTAAAAATGCTTGACAGGCGTTTTTCTATCGTGTATAATAGACGACGGAAAGGAGGTAATTGCCGTGAAGGACGATTTGGATTTTCTCCGCTTGCGGGATTTGTATTCTCCGCTGTTGACGGCGAACCAACGGGAAATTACCGATCTTTATTTCAATTACGATTTATCCTTGGGCGAAATCGCAGAAGAAAAAGGGGTATCCCGTCAAAGCGTATCCGATTGCTTGCAAAAATGCAGGAAGCAACTCGAAAGCTATGAAGAAAAACTCGGTTTTGCCAAGGCTTTGGACGAGCTGGACGCGGAATACGCGGAATACGCTCGAACGGTGGAAGGGTTTTTGAAGTCGCAAAAGACGAACGGGGCGCAAGCTGCGGAGCTTGAAAAATTGGAAACGGCACTCGCCGCGATCCGCAAATAACGCGGCTCGGCGATAAATAAAAGGAGCGATATGGCTTTATTCGGATCGTTATCGGAAAGACTGAATCATATATTTTCCAAACTCACCAAACGCGGCAAGCTGACGGAGTTGGAGATCCGCACGGCAATGCGCGAAGTGCGCGTGGCGTTACTCGAAGCGGACGTGAATTTACGCGTAGCGAAGCAATTCATTGCGGAAGTTTCGGAAAAGGCGGTAGGGCAACAGATTTTGTCGTCGCTCAATCCCGCGCAACAGGTCATCAAGATCGTCCATGAAGAATTGATCGAATTGATGGGCTCGAAAAACGCGAAATTGGAAGTTTCTCCGAAATTACCGACGGTGATTATGATGTGCGGTTTGCAGGGCGCGGGGAAAACGACGCTTTGCGGCAAGCTTGCGTTGCAGCTGAAAAAACAGGGCAAACGCCCCTTGCTCGTAGCGGGGGATATTTACCGTCCTGCGGCGATCACGCAGTTGCAGGTAGTCGGGAAAAACGCGCAGGTGGAAGTGTTCGAAAAGGGCACGCAAAACCCCGTAAAAACGGTCAAGCAGGCGATTGAATACGCGCGATCGATGAACTACGATACGGTTGTGGTCGATACGGCGGGGCGGTTGCAAATCGACGATACGTTGATGAAAGAGCTTGAAAATATCAAGCGGGAAGTGGAAGTAACGGAAACGCTGCTCGTCGTAGACGCGATGACGGGTCAAGAAGCGGTGAACGTAGCGGAAACCTTCAATACGCGTTTGGACGTAACGGGCGTGATTTTGACGAAATTGGACGGCGATACGCGCGGCGGCGCGTGCTTATCCATCAAAGCGGTTACGGGCAAGCCGATCAAGTTCATCGGCGTCGGGGAAAAGCTCGGCGATCTCGAACCGTTCTATCCCGACCGTATGGCGTCGCGAATACTCGGCATGGGCGACGTGTTGTCGCTGATTGAAAAGGCGCAACAGGCGATCACGGAAGAAGACGCGAAAAAGATGCAGCAAAAAATGCTCGCGAATACGTTCACGTTGACCGATTATTTGGAACAGTTCTCGATGATGAAAAAGATGGGCGGCGCGTCGGCTATGCTTTCGATGCTCCCGGGCTCGGGCAAGCTCAAGGTCAACGAAAAGGATATCGACGAAAAGCGGCTCGAACGCACGAAAGCGATTATTCTTTCGATGACGAAGCAGGAGCGGGACAATCCGTCGATCATCGACAGTAAAAGAAAGCGCCGTATTGCGGCGGGTTCGGGCACGACGGTGCAGGAAATCAACCAGCTTTTGAAGCAATTCGATCAAACGAAAATGCTGATGAAACAGTT
>JAFVRU010000071.1 GCA_017504065.1 Clostridia bacterium | reverse complement strand
TCGGGTGGTTTGGATACGTCGATTATCATTCCTTGGCTGAAGGAAAATTACAACAACTGCGAAGTCATCGCGGTCAGCGGCAACGTTGGGCAAGCGGACGAATTGGACGGCTTGGAAGAAAAGGCGTTGAAAACGGGCGCTTCGAAATTGTACGTAGAAGATTTGACGGACGAGTTCGTGGACGATTACGTCGTTCCCACGATGATGGCGGGAGCGAAGTATGAAGAATACCTGCTCGGCACGTCGTTTGCGCGACCTGTGATTGCGAAACGCATTGTTGAAATTGCGAAAAAGGAAGGGGCGGACGCGATCTGCCACGGCTGTACGGGGAAAGGGAACGACCAAGTGCGTTTCGAATTGACGATTAAGGCGTTTGCGCCCGATATGCCGATCATCGCGCCTTGGAGAGAATGGTCGATCAAATCGCGGGAAGAAGAAATCGATTATGCGGAAGCGCACAACGTACCTTTGAAGATCAACCGCGAAACGAACTATTCCAAGGACAAAAACCTTTGGCATTTGAGCCACGAAGGCTTGGATTTGGAAGACGCGGGCAACGAACCGCAATACGAAAAGGAAGGGTTCTTGGAAATGGGCGTATCGCCTTTGCAAGCGCCCGATAAGCCCACGTATATTACGCTCGAATTCGAAAAGGGTCGTCCCGTAGCGCTCGACGGAAAGAAGATGAGCGCGAAAGAGATCATTCTTGCGCTCAACAAAGTCGGCGGGGAGAACGGTATCGGGCTTTTGGATATCGTCGAGAACCGTTTGGTCGGTATGAAGTGTCGGGGCGTATACGAAACTCCGGGCGGGGAAATTTTGTACTACGCGCACAACTACTTAGAAACCCTTTGCTTGGATAAGTACACGGCGCATAAAAAGCAAGAACTTTCGGTTTGCTTTGCGGAGCTCGTTTATAACGGACAATGGTTCACGCCGCTTCGGGAAGCGCTTTCGGCGTTCGTCGATAAGACGCAGGAAACGGTAACGGGGAAAGTGCGTTTGAAGCTGTATAAAGGGAACATAATCAAGGCGGGGGCTTGGAGCGATTACTCGCTCTATTCCGAAGAAATCGCGACGTTCGGGGAAGATCACGTTTATAACCAAGCGGACGCGACGGGCTTTATCAACTTGTTCGGGTTGCCGATCAAGGTACAGGCGCAAGTCAACCAAGCCAATGAAAAGAAAAACAAGTAAGTAGGAAACGGTATGGAACTGCAAGGGAAAAAGGTCGTTTTTTTAGGCGATAGCATTACGGAAGGCACGGGCGCGACGGACGTAGAACATCGGTATACGAACGTGTTCGCTCGGATTGCGGAGTGTGAAATTTTCGTGGACGGGATCGGCGGAACGCGGATTGCCCGTCAAACGATCCCCACCAACGAGCGTTGGGATAAAGATTTCAACGGACGGGCGGACGCTTTGCCCGACAACGCGGATATCGTCGTGGTATTCGGCGGAACGAACGATTTCGGACACGGCGACGCGCCGCTCGGTACGTTCGGCGACGAAACGGTGTATACGTTTTACGGCGCGCTGCGGGTTTTGTGTGAAAAACTGATTGCGAAATACCCGTATGCAACCGTCGTGTTTATGACGCCGCTGCACCGTTTGACCGAAAACGAAACGGTCAACAAATACGGACAGCCGACGCCGCCGCTCATCGAATACGTCAAGGCGATACGGCAGGTCTGCGAACAGTATTCGCTGCCTGTACTCGACTTGTTTAAAGTGAGTGGAATGCAACCGTCGGTAGAGATCATTCAACAGACGTATATGCCCGACGGGTTACATCCTTCGAATGCGGGAGCGGAAAAAATCGCAAAACTTTTATATCAATTTTTACGGAATTTATAAACCAAACTTTGCCTGTCGCGCGCGACGGGCAAAAAGCCTATTAAACGGCGGGAGAAATCAATGGAAAAAATGTGGGCGGGGCGTTTCCAAAAAACGCTTGACAAAAAAGCGGACGATTTCAATTCTTCGATCCGTTTCGATTGCAGAATGTACGCGCAGGATATTCAAGGCTCGATGGCGCATGCGGAAATGCTTGCAAAACAGGGGATTTTGTCGCAAGCGGACGTCGATTTGATCATCGACGGCTTGGCGGGGATTTTGCAGGATATCCAAACGGGGAAATTGCCCTTTGACGAAAACGCGGAAGATATCCATATGTTCGTGGAAGCGGAGCTCACCAAACGGATCGGCGACGCGGGCAAGCGCTTGCATACGGCGAGAAGCCGTAACGATCAGGTGGCGCTCGATATACGGTTATATCTTCGGGATAAAGCGGAAGAAGTGATCGGGTTGATTGAGAATTTGGTAGCGGTCGTAACGGACAAAGCGGAAGAAACCGCCGACGTAATCGCGCCCGCGTACACGCACTTGCAACGCGCACAACCGATCAGTTTCGGACACCAACTCATGGCGTATTCGATGATGTTGCTTCGGGATATCGGTCGCATTCGCGACGCGGTGAAACGAATGAACTATTCCCCGCTCGGCAGCTGCGCTTTGGCAGGTACGACGTATCCTACTGACCGCGCGTTCGTAGCGGAAAAGCTCGGGTTTGACGGCGTAACGAGAAACAGTATCGACGGCGTTTCCGATCGGGATTTTTGCGTGGAGCTCACGTCTGCGTTTTCTATTTTGATGATGCACCTTTCGCGGTTCTCCGAAGAAATTATTCTTTGGTCGAGTTGGGAGTTCAAGTTCGTCGAGCTCGACGACGCGTATACGACGGGTTCGTCGATCATGCCGCAAAAGAAGAACTCGGACATGGCGGAGCTCGTTCGCGGCAAAACGGGGCGTGTGTACGGGGATTTGACGGCGCTTTTGACGATGCTGAAAGGTTTGCCGCTCGCATACAATAAAGATATGCAGGAAGACAAGGAAGCGACGTTCGACGCGTTGGATACGGTCGTGATGTGTTTGGAAGTGTTCACGCCGATGATCGCGACGATGAAAGTGTACGCAGAGAATACGTATAAGGCGGCGCAAAAAGGGTTTATCAACGCAACCGATCTTGCCGATTATTTGGCGAAAAAGGGTATGCCGTTCCGTTCGGCGTATAAGACGGTAGGACAAATCGTTGCGGAATGTATCGAAAAAGGCTGTGTGTTGGACGATTATCCTTTGACGGAATACAAAAAGCATAGCGAGCTGTTCGAACAAGACTTGTATCAAGAAATTGCATTGGAAACGTGTGTGGAAAAACGCAATTCGGAAGGCGGGGCTTCCCCGAAATCCGTCCGCGAACAAATCGCATACGTTCGGAAAGAACTCAAAAAATTATAAGCGAAAGCAGGGGGTATAAAAATGAAAGAATATCGGAAACCGTTACTTACCATTCTTCCGTGCGACGATTTGGTTCGCGCGTCCTTTGTGGATCAGGAAGACGACGGTATGTGGACGGACAATTATTAAGGAAACGGAACAAAGAAAGGTATGAAAAAAGTATTTATTGACGGCAGCGCAGGTACGACGGGGCTTCGGATTTACGAACGGCTTTCCGCGCGCAAGGATTTGGAGATCGTTACGCTGCCCGAAGCGTATAGAAAAGACGCGCAAGCCCGAAAGGAAGCCTTGAACAGCGTGGACGTAGCGTTTTTGTGCTTGCCCGACGACGCTGCGAGAGAAGCGGTTTCGATGATCGAAACGCCGAGCGTTACGGTCATTGACGCGTCCACGGCGCATAGAACGCTCCCCGAATGGGCGTACGGATTTCCCGAGCTTTCGGCGGCGTTTGAAGAAAAGCTGTTAAACTCCAACCGAATCGCTGTGCCGGGCTGTCATGCAAGCGGGTTTATCGCGCTCGTCTATCCCTTGATCGAAGCGGGGATTTTGGAGAAAACCGCGTTGCTCACCTGTCATTCGGTAACGGGTTACAGCGGCGGCGGGAAGAAGATGATCGCGGAATACGAAGCGGCGGAGCGAAATCCGCTTTTGGACGCGCCGCGGCAGTACGCGCTCACGCAACAGCATAAGCATTTAAAGGAAATGAAAGCGATCACGGGCTTGGACGGAGAACCGATTTTTTGCCCGATCGTTTCCGATTTTTACAGCGGTATGGCGGTAACCGTACCCCTGTTTAAAAGTCAGCTTGCAGGCGGCTCGGCGGAAGATATTAAAAAACTCTACCGAGAAAAATACCAAGGCGAGATCGTGCGCTACGTGGAAAACGTGGACGAGAACGGGTTCTTGTCGGGGAAAGCGCTGTACGCAAAAGACGGTATGCAAATCGGAGTAGCGGGGAACGACGAACGGATTTTGTTGCTCGCCGCATACGACAATCTCGGCAAAGGCGCTTCGGGCGCGGCGATCGAGTGTATGAACTTGAAAATCGGAGCAAACCGTAAAGAAGGCTTGCTCTTATAATACGGAAAGAAGAAGTGGAGAATAGGAAGATGTTACAACAAGTACAAGGCGGCGTATGCGCCGCAAAAGGCTTTACGGCAAACGGCGTGCATTGCGGAATCCGTAAAAATAAAACCAAGCGGGATTTGGCGCTCGTATACAGCGCAACGCCCGCGACTGCGGCGGCGGTATATACCCAAAACTTGGTCAAGGGCGCGCCGCTTACCGTAACCAAACAAAATATTTCGGACGGGAAAGCGCAAGCGGTCATCTGTAACAGCGGGAATGCGAATACCTGCAACGCGAACGGAATCGAGATCGCGGAAAAAATGTGCGATTTGCTCGCAAAGGAGCTCGGAATCGACGCAAAAGACGTGGTAGTCGCTTCGACGGGAGTCATCGGGCAGCCGCTCGATATTACGCCGATCGCAAACGGGATTCCCGCGCTTGTCGAAGGGCTCGGCGCGCATAGCGATTACGCGTGCGAAGGGATTATGACGACCGATCTTAAAGCGAAAGAGATCGCGTTCGAATTCCAAGTCGGCGGAAAGACTTGCCGTATCGGCGGGATCGCCAAGGGTAGCGGTATGATTCACCCGAATATGGCGACGATGCTCGTATTCGTAACGACGGACTGCGCGATTTCTGCGCAAATGTTACAAAAGGCATTGTCCGAAGACGTGAAGGATTCGTTTAACATGATCAGCGTAGACGGGGATACGTCTACGAACGACATGGTTTCGGTGCTTGCAAACGGGCAAGCGGGGAATGCGGAAATCACGTGCGAAGGCGCGGAGTTCGACGCGTTTTGCAAAGCTTTGCACGCGGTAACGAGCGATCTTTGTCGGAAGATCGCAGCAGACGGCGAAGGCGCGACGAAATTGCTTGAATGCAAGGTATGCGGCGCGAAAGACGTTTTGGCGGCGCGGACGGTTGCAAAATCGGTGATTTGTTCGTCCCTTTTTAAAGCGGCGATGTTCGGCGCGGACGCGAATTGGGGACGCGCGCTTTGCGCGATCGGGTATAGCGGCGCGGACGTAGACGTAAAAAAAGTCGGCGTATGCTTCCGCTCGAAAGCGGGCTCGGTCGTCGTATGCGAAAACGGCGCGGGCGTAGACTTCTCCGAAGAAACCGCCAAAGCCGTTTTGACGGAATCGGAAATTGAAGTCTTGATCACGCTCGGCGACGGCGACGGGAAAGCGACGGCTTGGGGCTGTGATTTGACTTACGATTACGTAAAGATCAACGGGGATTACCGTACTTAATAAGGGGTATACCATGAAAGAAAAAATCGTTTTGACAATGGAACAAAAAGCGGAAGTATTGACGCAGGCGTTGCCGTATATCCAAAAATATACGGATACGATCGTCGTCGTCAAATACGGCGGTAACGCGATGATCAACGAAGAACTGAAAGAAGCCGTGATGGGGGATATCGTACTCCTGTCCTTGATCGGCGTAAAAGTCGTGCTCGTCCACGGCGGCGGTCCGGAAATTACCGAAATGCTGACGAAAGTCGGGAAGGAATCGGAGTTCGTGGACGGCTTGCGCGTAACGGACAAAGAAACGGTCGAAATCGTGCAAATGGTGCTTGCAGGGAAAGTGAATAAAAATCTGGTGAACCTGTTGCAGCGCAAAGGCGGGAAAGCCGTCGGGCTCTGCGGAATCGACGGGCACATGGTACAAGCCAAAGTCGCGGATGAACGGCTCGGCTACGTCGGGGACGTTACGGAAGTCAACGTGGACGTTGTGTTGGACGTTTTGAAAACGGGCTACATTCCCGTAATTTCCACCGTCGGTTGCGACGCGGACGGGAACGTATATAACATCAACGCCGACACGGTAGCGGCTCGGCTCGCAGGAGAACTCAAAGCGGAATGTTTGATCTCGATGACGGACACGCCGGGATTGCTCAAGGACAAAGACGATCCGTCTACGCTCATTTCCAAGGTCTACGTGAGTGACGCGCCCAAACTCATCAAGGACGGCGTGATCAGCGGGGGCATGATCCCGAAAATCAACTGCTGTATCGAAGCGATCCGTCGCGGCGTACATAAAGTCTTTATCATCGACGGTAGAGTGCCGCATTCGATTCTGATCGAAACGCTGACGGACGAAGGGATTGGTACGATGTTCGTATCGGGCAACCACATTTAATCAAGGAAAAAGTTATGGATATTATTGCGTTGGATAAACAGTTCGTCGCGAACACGTACGCGCGGTTTCCCGTAGAGCTTGTACGGGGTAAAGGCTCGCTCGTATACGACGCAGACGGAAAAGAATATATTGATCTCGGCACGGGGATTGCGGTCAACGGTTTGGGGATTGGCGACGAAGGTTGGAAACAGGCGGTCGTAGCGCAGCTCGATCAAATCCAACATACGTCGAATTTGTATTATAGCGCGCCCTGCGCGCGCTTGGCGGAAACGCTTTGCAAGCGTACGGGCATGGAAAAGGTGTTCTTTTCTAACTCCGGCGCGGAAGCCAACGAATGCGCGATCAAAGCGGGTAGAAAATACGGCGAAGTGCAAAAGGGTAAGGAATATTCCACGATCGTAACCCTGAAAAACAGTTTCCACGGCAGAACGATCACCACCCTTTCCGCAACGGGTCAGGATGTTTTCCACGAACATTTTACGCCGATGACCGACGGGTTCGTGCATGCGACTGCGAACGATCTCGAAGCCCTGCAAACGCTGGTAAATACGCATAAATGCTGCGCGGTCATGCTCGAGCTCGTACAAGGCGAAGGCGGAGTGATGGCGCTCGACAAGGCGTACGTACAAGCGGTTGCGGAGCTCGCAAAAAAGGAGAATTTGCTGCTCATGATCGACGAAGTACAAACGGGGAACGGCAGAACGGGCACGTTGTACGCGTTCGAACAGTTCGGGATTCAACCCGACGTCGTAACGACGGCGAAAGGCTTGGGCGGCGGATTGCCGATCGGCGCGACGCTGCTCGGGGCAAAAGCCGCGGGGTTGTTCACGGCGGGCTTGAACGGCTCGACGTTCGGCGGGAATCCCGTTTGCGCGGCGGGCGCGAATTACGTTTTGAGCAAAATCGACGAAACGCTGCTTGCCGAAGTTCGGAAAAAGAGCGAATATATTGTTCATGCGCTCACGGGCGCGAAAGGCGTGAAAGCGGTAACGGGCATGGGGCTCATGCTCGGCGTGGAATGCGAACGCGACGCGTCGGCGGTGATTGCGGAATGTATGGAACAGGGCGTTTTGGTAATCAAAGCGAAAAATAAAGTGCGGCTGTTGCCCGCGTTGAATATCCCTTGGGAACTCTTGGAAAAAGCAATAGAAATTTTAAAGGAAGTGTGCGCAAAATGAAACATTTATTGAAGTTGATGGATTTGTCGGAAAAGGAAATCAACGAAATTTTGAACCTTGCCGATCAATTAAAGTATGAGAAAAAGAACGGAATGAAACACCATCTTTTGGCGGGGAAAACGCTGGGTATGATCTTTGAAAAATCGTCCACCCGTACCCGTGTTTCGTTCGAAGTGGGTATGTACGATCTCGGCGGTTCGGCGCTGTTTTTAAGCTCCCGCGATTTACAAATTGGTCGTGGCGAACCCGTGGAAGACACGGCGCGCGTGCTTTCGCGCTATCTCGACGGAATCATGATCCGTACGTTCGCGCAAAAGGAAGTGGAAGACTTGGCAAAATACGGCTCGATCCCCGTCATCAACGGACTCACCGATTACTGTCATCCCTGCCAAGTGCTTGCGGATTTGATGACCATTCGGGAATATAAGGGCTCGATTAAGGGCAATAAGCTTTGCTATATCGGCGACGGGAACAATATGACGAACTCCTTGATCGTCGGCGGGATCAAAATGGGTATGGAAGTTTCGGTGGCTTGCCCCGAAGGCTACCGTCCCGACGCGGAAATTATGCAATGGGCGGCGGAGAACGGGAAATTCACCTGCACGGACAACGTGTTGGAAGCTGCGGCGGGCGCGGACGTGCTCTACACCGACGTTTGGGCTTCGATGGGTCAGGAAGCGGAAGCTGCGGAACGTAAGAAAGTTTTCAAGGGCTATCAAATCAATGCGGAAGTTATGAAAGTTGCAAACGACAAAGCGATGGTATTGCATTGCTTGCCTGCGCACCGTGAAGAAGAAATCACGGCGGAAGTATTCGAAGCGCATGCAAACGAAATTTTTGACGAAGCGGAGAATCGGCTGCACGCGCAAAAAGCGGTGCTTGTCAAATGCCTTGGGAATTGACAATGAAAATCGAAACAGGAAAATACCGCCATTTTAAGGGCGGGGAATATGAAGTGCTGTATGTTGGGAAACATTCCGAAACGCAAGAAGAAATGGTCGTATACCGCGCTTTATACGGGGCGGGCGAAGTTTGGGTTCGCCCCCTTTCTATGTGGAACGACTCGGTCGAGCGGGACGGAAAAAGTTACGTGCGCTTTACGAAAATAGAAGATAAATAACAAAATGAAAAATACGTATATTTTCCATATTTTTCGTAAAAATTTCTATATACAAAGCAAAAGTAATGTGATATAATACAGAGAAAGCAGGAGAAAATGAGATGTTAGACAAGCATTTGATTGTAGAAACTTTGCCGCTTGCAAATCCCGAAAACGTGGTGTATTGGCAGGATTACCGCGTTACCGTTTTAGGGGATCGGCTTTTCCGAATTGAACAAAGCCCGCAAAAAAAATTCCGCGATCGGGCGACGCAAACCGTATGGTTTCGAAATGCGGAAAAACAAACGTTTACGCTCGGCGGGGACGCGTTCCACGCGATCATCGATACGGGCGCTTGTAAGCTCGTGTTATTCAAAAACCGTTGTCAAGCGTACGTGGAATTCGACGGAAACAAAATCCGCTTGGACAATTACGGCAATTTGTTAGGCACGTACCGAACGCTCGATATGTGCGACGGGGGTACGTATATCAACCGTTGGACGGAAGAATTGATTACGTACCGTTTGCAGCTCGGGAAAGGCGTATGCTCGAAAACGGGCGTGGCGGTGTTGGACGATCGCAACGCGCTGTCGCTTAGTGAAGATGGGCGCGTCTTGCCCGAAACAGGCGACGGTAGCGACGAATACGTATTCGCTTACGGCGACGATTACCGCGGCGCGGTACGGGCTCTGTACCAAATTACGGGCGCTCCGCCGCTCTTGCCCCGTTACGCGCTCGGGAATTGGTGGAGTCGATACCACGTATACACCGACGAAGAATATTTGCGGATACTCAACCTGTTCGAAGAACGGGAGATCCCGTTGACGGTCGCGACGATCGATATGGATTGGCATTATTCCGATTCCGACGATCCGCAGCTCAATTTGTCTGGTAGCGGGAAACTTTCGCCCGAATATCTCGGCGAGCCCGAAGTGATTCCTTGTTGGACGGGATATACTTGGAATCAAAAACTCTTTCCCGACTACAAGGCGTTTTTGCAAGAAATTCAAGCGAAGGATTTAAAAATCACGCTGAATTTGCACCCTGCGGACGGCTTCCGTTGGTGGGAAGCTTGCTACGCGGATATGGCGAGAGCGGTCGGGCAAGACCCTGCGACGGAAAAACAGGTCGCGTTCGATTTCACGGACGATACGTTCATCAACGCGTATTATTCGATCGCGCATAAGCCGTACGAAGCGGACGGCGTGGAGTTCTGGTGGATCGATTGGCAGCAAAAGGATATTCCTTGGAGTAAGAAACTCCTTGCCGAGTTCGGAAGCGCGGAGCAATTTGAAGCGTTCGACCCGCTTTGGTCGCTCAACCATTATCATTATTTGGACAACGCGAAAAATCACGCGCAGGGGTTGATTTTATCCCGCTATGCGAGCGTTGGTTCGCATCGGTATCCGATCGGATTTTCGGGGGATACGGAGATGACTTGGAAAACGTTGGAGTATTTGCCCTACTTCACGGCGACGGCGAGCAATATCGGGTATACGTGGTGGAGTCATGACATCGGCGGGCATAATTTCGGGGAGAAGTCGGACGAACTGTACGCGCGCGGGATTCAATACGGCGTGTTCAGCCCGATCAACCGTTTGCATTGCGCTTGCGACGAAACCATGACGAAAGAACCTTGGATGTACGGCAACGGCGCGGGCTTGATCGCGGAGAAGTTTTTGCGGTTCAGACACAGGCTCATTCCGTACCTGTATACGGCGTCTTACCGTACGAACGTAGACGGCGTTGCTTTGATCGAGCCGTTATATTACGAGTGGAAACAGCCACAAGCCTACGCGTATAAGAACGAGTACCGTTTCGGGAGCGAACTGTTGGTCGCGCCCGTTACGCAAAAGAGTTATCCCGACGGATTTGCTCGTGTAAAAGCGTGGCTGCCCGAAGGGGAGTGGACGGATATCTTTACGGGTGAGCGCTACGAAATCCCCGAAAGCGGGAAAGAGCTCACGATGTTGCGGACGTTGGACTCGTTGCCTGTTTTGGCAAAGGCGGGCGGAATTTTGCCCTTATCCGCAGACAAAGGCAACTCGGTGAAGAATCCCGAAGCTTTGGAAATTTGGGCGTATTGCGGGAATAACGCGTATACGTTATACGAAGACGGAGAAGACGGTTCGGTGTTGACGACGTTCGAAGCGAAATATGCGGAAGAAAACGGCGAAAGCGTACAAACGCTGCAAATCACCGCGCAAGGGAATTTCGCGGTACTGCCGCAAAACAGAGAACTGCGGATTCGCTTCAAAAACGTACGGGACGGGGAGTGCAAACTCTTTGTGGACGGGCAGGAGCTTGCAGTAAAGAAATGGTTGACCGATTGCGCGGCGATCAAGTTCCCGTTTGTGGGTGGAAAGACGTATTGCGTGGAAGCGCGGTTTAAGTCGGAAACCCGTTTGCAAAAGCTGCAATCGCACGCGACGGATATTTTGACGCGCGCAGAAGAACAAAACCAAACGAAAATAAAACTTTGGCGGGAGCTGATGCAAGTGGAAACGATCGAAGCGTACGTCGAAACGGTAGATGGGTCGGAAGTTGCCCCGATTGTCAAACAACGGTTAAAGGAAACAGTATAAACGGAAAAGTCGCGGCGAAAAACCGCGGCTTTTTTACCGAAAAAAATTATAAAAATATTTTTCTTCCAACGATTGACATTTTAAAACGGCTGTGCTATAATATGCAAAATTGCGTAGGGATACGCTGCGTTATCAAATGGATTTGCGTTCAAAACGCAAAGGAAGAAATGTGTATGTCAAAGCAGGGATTTAAGACGACGGAAACACACCAGCAGCGTAGGAATACGCAAAAAAACCGTATTCCCGATATGGAACGTTTATTCGGCTACGGCGAAACAAAGTCCACTCGGAAAGAAGGGTACATACTCAAGCTATTGCGCAAGGATTGGAAGAGTTTGTTTATCACAACGCTCATCTATCTTTTGCAAGCGTCGCCCGTTTGGTTGATTCCCTTAATCACTAGCGACGTGATCGACGTTGCGACGACCCGTCCCGACGGGTACGTGCGTCGATTGGCGATTGAAGGCGTGTTTGCGGCGATTATCATTTTTCAAAACGTGTTTTCCACAGCTTGGCGTTCTTCGATTGTCAACAAACGGATACGTTCGACGGTGGCGGAGATTCGAAGCGGCGTCATTCGGAAACTACAACGGCTTTCAATTACCTATCACCACGAAATTGAAGAAGGGAAGATTCAGTCGAAATTCCTGCGCGATATCGACAGCGTGGAAGTATACTACCGCGCGATGGTATTCAGCTTCTTGCCTGCGGTCATCGGCACAATCATTTCGATTGGAATTTCGCTATATAAAAACGCGTTCGTTACGTTGTTTTTCTTGTTGGTGATCCCCATCAATATTTTGGTCATGCTCGGCTTCCGTCGGGTGATGCGCAAGGAACGGTTTCAATACCGCATGGAAAACGAGAATTTATCGTCCAAGGTAACTACCGCCCTGCAAATGATGATGATTACAAAATCCCACGGCTTGGTCGCGGGCGAAGGGTATTCCATCGGTCAAAAAATCGACCTGGTCAAAGCGGCGGGCTTGCGCATGGATAAAACGGAAGCGTGGTTCGGTTCGTTTATGTGGGTCATCGGACAAATCCTTTCCGTCGGTTGCTTGTTCTTCTGCGTAATTTTGGCGTTAAAAGGCTATATTTCCATTGGGGAAGTCGTGCTCTTCCAATCCCTGTTTGCGTCGATTAACGGCTCGATTCAACAACTGATCGCATTGTATCCGACAATGGCGTCGGGCGGGGAAGCGTTGCGCTCGCTCTCGGAGATCATGCACGCCGACGATATCGAACGCGACGGCGGAAAACTCGTCAAATATATCAAGGGCGACGTGGATTTTTGCAAGGTTAGCTACCATTATCCCAACGAAGAAAAAGCCGTGGTTCAGGATTTTGATTTGCACGTTAAAAAGGGAGAACGGATCGCGATCGTCGGAAGCTCGGGTTCGGGGAAGAGTACGATTATGAACTTACTCATCGGCTTGCTTTCGCCGACGGAGGGACGAATCTTGATCGACGGGAAACCGCTCGACGAGATCTCTTTGCAGGAGTATCGGCGTTTCTTGTCCGTCGTACCGCAAAACAGCATTCTGTTTTCGGGCACGATACGGGAGAATATCACGTACGGGTTAGATCGGTATACCGAAAAACAACTACAAAAAGCCGTTGAAGACGCGAGCATTACGGAATTTTTACCGTCGCTGCCCAAAGGCTTGGATTCGCAGGTCGGGGAGCGCGGCGACAAACTTTCGGGCGGGCAAAGACAACGGGTGAGTATTGCGCGGGCGCTCATTCGTAACCCGAAAATTTTGATTATGGACGAAGCGACGTCGGCGCTCGATAACGTAGCGGAATTCCACGTGCAACAAGCCATCGACCGCTTGGTCAAGAACCGCACGACGTTCGTTGTCGCGCATCGGTTATCCACCATTCGCAACGCAGATCGGATCGTCGTGATGGAAGAAGGGAAGATGGTCGAAGTCGGCACGTACGAAGAATTGATGGCGCTCGGCGGGAAGTTTAGCGAGTTGGAACGGCTGAGCCGTATCCGAGAAGAACAAGCGCAACAACAAGTGGTATAAAAGCGGAAAAGAGCGGGAAAATCTTCCCGTTCTTTCTTTCGTAATCAGTTGCAAATAGGATTTTTATGTGTTATAATGAATAATGTCCTTAAATAAGGCGGAAGGAAGAAGGCAAATGGGGAAGAAAAACCAGATCAAGCAATACGTAACGGACGTATTGGTGGCAATCACGGCAGGATTGATCGTTTCCGTCGCGTATTACTTTTTTCAGAACAGTAACGGATTCGCACCCGGCGGTGTCGGCGGATTGGCGACGATCACCTATCATTGGTTGGATTATAAAGTCAGTTGGGCGATCCTGATGGTCGCGTTCAATCTCCCAATCTTTGTTTTGGTGAGTATCTTCGTTAATCGAAAACTCGGCTTGTTATTGAGTTTATACATTCTCACGCAGTCGTTGGGAACGGAGCTTTTTGATTGGCTGGGTTGGAAGCCGTATTGCGCGGCGAACAACAAGGAAGATTTCGAGATCGTGTTCGCCTGTATCGCTACGGGCGTGATTTCGGGCATGGGATTCTCCATTTGTTTGAAACGGTTCGGCGCAAGCGGCGGCACGTATGCCATTTCGGCGCTGATTAAGCGTTTCCGACCTGCGACGAATATCGCGTGGGTATCCCTGCTTTTGGATAGTAGCGTTGTGGGAATCGCCTTTTTCGTGTACGGAATGAAGATTACGCCCGTGATTTGTACGCTTTTGAACTTGTTCGTGGCGAACGTGGTCGTGGATAATATTTTGGCGGGTGTGCGCAACGGATATAAATTCGAGATCGTTACCGAACATCCCGAAGAACTCTCCAAACGCTTGCTTGAAGAACTCGGACACGGCGTAACGGAAATCCGCGTGCAAGGCATGTATTCGCATACCGAGAAATATATGCTGGTTTGTATCATTCGCAAAAAACAAGTAGGGAGCATGATGAAAATTATACAGGAATATCCCGGATCGTTCGCGAGCTTTGCCAAAGTCAACGAAGTGTTCGGTAGATTCCGCGGGTAAAGGAAGAAAAATATGTCGGAGAAGAAAATCGTCGGATATTTGAAAGGGTATTTTTTCATGTTGGTCGCGAGCGTTTCTTACGCGTTGAGTACCGACTTGTTTTTAGCGCCCAATGAAATTGTCGCGGGCGGTATGTCCGGGCTTGCGGTGTTGCTGCATTTGCTCAATGAAAAGCTCAAAATCGGTATGCTTTTGATTGCGTTGAACGTACCCGTTTTGTTGCTCGGTTTGAAGTTTTGCGGTTGGAAATTCATTGCGAAATGCTTGCTCACGATTGTTGTTTTGGGCGTTGCGACAGACCTTTTGGCGGTGTTTGATCCAATGACGGACAATCCCGTTTTGGCGTCGTTGTACGGCGGGATTTGCCAAGGGATCGGGATCGGTTTGTTCGTGAAATACGAATATTCGAGCGGCGGTACGGAGTTGCTCGGTCGCGTGATTAACCGATTCATTCGGGTTTTGAAAATTCCCGTATGCGTGGGGATTTTGGACGGAATCATCGTCGTTTTGGGTGCGATCTTTACGAAAAATCCCGACAATATGCTGTACGCGCTCATCGTAATTTTCGTGAGCACGAAAGTTTCGGAAATCGTGTTGGTCGGGTTGGATAAGTCCAAGCTTTGTATCATCATTACGGATAAGGGAGCGGAAATTTCGGAAACGCTCTTAAAAAACAGTCCGCGCGGAATTACAATGCTCAACGGGCAAGGCATGTATACGAATAAGGACCACGACGTATTGTTGACTTGCGTGAAAAATCATCAGTTGACGCAACTTAAGCAGATCATCAACAGCATTGATCCAAAAGCCTTTATCATTATCAACGATTCCGTGGAAGTTCGTGGGCAGGGCTTCCAAGCGCTTGGGGAAGGAATTGTCGAATCAAAGAAATCGGAATAAAAATTGAAAAAATAAAAAATCCCGAATGCGAGAAATTGCATTCGGGATTTTCGTTATACGTTTGTTTTTAGGATACGGAAGATGCTTTCCGCCGTTGCGTGTAATAGCTTTTCCGAGTTGTCTATCGCTTCCTGTAAAGACATCGGTTTGTTCAGAATGGAGAAAGCTGCGGTTACGCCTTGTTGATAAATCTCTTCAAAGTTTTTTCCAAGACTCCCAGCGATACAAATCAAGGGCTTTCCTGCGCGTTGACAGCGTTTTCCGAGCCCAGAAAGTACTTTTCCGTTTGCGGACTGCCAATCAATCCGACCTTCTCCGCTGAATACGAAATCGGCTTTTGCGACAAGTTCGTCAAATCCGGCGATGTCCAGTAAAACGTCAATTCCCGATTGCATTTCTCCGTTCAAAAACAGTTTTAATGCAGCGCCGAGCCCACCTGCCGCACCCCCGCCACGGACGGTTTGTACGTCCGTTTGGAATACTTCGTTGAGATGTTGTGCGTAGTTCGTCATTCCCGCTTCTAAAAGGGGTAAAATCTCGGCAGTAGCGCCCTTTTGCGGACCGTATGTATACGTTGCGCCCGTTTCGCCGAGCAACGGGTTGGTTACGTCGCACATAATCGTAAATTTTGCTTTTTGGATTAGCGGAGAGAGTTTGGAAAGGTCGATACGCGCAACCGATTGCAGGTCGTTGCCGATTCCGCGTAACGGGTTGCCGTTCACGTCTAAAAACTGTGCGCCGAGCGCGATCATTGCGCCTATGCCACCGTCGTTTGTGGCGCTCCCGCCGATTCCGATCGCGATATTTTTATAGCCGTTTTGTAAGGCGTGTAAAATCAGCTCGCCCGTGCCGTAGGTGGTCGTCCATAAGGGATTGCGTTCGTTTTCGGAGAGCAAAGGCAAACCAGAAGCCTCCGCCATACAAATTACGGCGGTGTCGCCGCTGACCGCATAGCTTGCAGGGCGGATACGGAACAGGGGATCGTGTACGGAAATTTCAATGCGACGACCCGTTTTTTGGGAAAGGAAAGCTTCTAACGTACCTTCCCCGCCGTCTGCAATTGCGACTTGATCGCAAACGCAATCGGGGAAAATCTGTTTGGCCGCATCTGCAAGAATTTGATTGACTGTTTGAGAAGAAAGACTGCCTTTATAGGAGTCGGATGCAAAGAGAAATCGCATAAATCTACCTTCGTTTTGTTTTTTTCATTATAGCATATCGGAAATGAATAATGCAAGCGTTCTAGGAACGAAAATTTTACAAAATCCGTGCTTGAAGTCTTGAAAAAAACGATAGAGTATGGTATACTGATAGTAAGCAATAACATAAGAGAGAATACGTATGAAGAAAAAGCAAGTGAAAACGATTGCGTTGATTGCGCACGACAACAAAAAAGCCGCGATGGTAAATTGGGCGTTAAAGAACAAGGAAACTTTGGCAAAGTACGCGCTTTGCGGAACGGGTACAACGGCGAAGCTTGTTGCAGAAGCGACGGATTTGCCTGTAAAACGGTATTTATCCGGTCCGCTTGGCGGAGATCAACAGATCGGCGCGAAAGTCGCGGAAGGGAAAATCGATATCGTCATCTTTTTCTGGGATCCGCTGGAAGCGCAACCGCACGATCCGGACGTGAAAGCGTTGCTTCGGATTGCCGTTGTGTACGATATTCCGATTGCGACGAACAAGGCGACAGCCGATTACGTAATTCATTCAGCATTCTTAACAGAGTAAAGATAAAGCCGCCGTTTTCGGCGGCTTTGTGTTTGCACGTTTTTGCATAGAATTTGCGGCAAACGATAAATATTACGAAAAAGAACGGCATGTCGCCGTTCCCTTTTTGTTTGGCGCAGGAAGAGGGATTCTCGCCTTTAGCGGCGCGCCCCGCTCCGACGTTATTAACGTCGTCCTTTGCCGAAAACTTTGATGTGAAAAAAGTGGATCGACGGCAAAGCGTTTTGCACTCGCAAAACGGCTTCCACCCTCGAATCCCTCTTCAAGTACGGAGAAAAAAACACGGAGATAGAAATTCTATCTCCGTGTTTTTGGCGTAGGAAGATATTTTGTCCTGCGGACAAAGCATCGCATTGCCGACGACATATCGAAAAGGTGTAGAAGAATCGTTCGGACAATGCTCGCGCGAACCCCCGAATAATTCGGCGAACCGAGCGATCCTACGCTACGACCAAACAAAAAAAGAACAGCATGTCGCCGTTCCCTTTTTGTTTGGCG
>JAFVRU010000070.1 GCA_017504065.1 Clostridia bacterium | reverse complement strand
GTAGTGTCTTTGCCAGAGAGAACCGTTTACTTTCCGGAATTGTTGTTGAATACGATCGTGTATGCGGTTGTCGGCGCATTGTTGAATGCGTTTACCGCTATGACGGCAGGGTATCTTTGCGCTAAGTTTAAGTATAAATACAGCTCGTTTGTGTATTCGACGATGCTGATTGTTATGGTCATTCCGATCGTCGGGTCAACTTCTTCTATGCTGAAAGTTTTGTATGATTTAGGGCTGTTTAGCTCCTATTTAGGTATGATCGTGATGAATATTAATATTGGCGGCATGTACTTTTTGGTCTTTTACGCGTTTATGAAAGGGTTGTCGAATACGTTCATAGAAGCAGCCGAAATAGACGGTGCGTCGCAGTTCAAAATTTTCACGCACATTATTATTCCGCTGTCTTCCAAGATTCTCTTTACGGTGTTCTTGTTGCAATTTATTTCCTATTGGAATGATTACCAAACGCCGCTTGTATATTACCCGACGTTGCCGACTTTAGCGTATGCGGTGCAACAAAACGAAGCGGGTAGTCAAGGCGGTACGAGATATAATTCCGTTCCGTTAAAGGTTACGGCTTGCTTTATTATAGCGATTCCTATCTTAATCATTTTCATTTCCTTAAATAAGGTGATTTTAGGTAGTTTGTCGTTGGGTGGTGTAAAAGAGTAAAAACAATAAATTAAAAAAGGAATAATATTGTAGTTTGGCTAGTCGTCAACGAAATTAAGCAATATTATGCGAGTGTATTATGAGAAAAACAAAGAAATTTTTAATTACCATACTCGGTGCGCTGTGTTTGATTTGCGTATTCTTTGCGGGAAACTCCGCTTTGAATGCAGGCAGACAGAAGGCGGTTGCGGCGACGGCTACGCTGAGCCTTGACTTAGAGCCCGTGTATTACTTGGGGGATTCTTTGGAAATTCCCGAAACGGTTGAAATCGACGTTGAAGGCGCAAGCGTTACGGGCAACAACGCAAAATTGATTATGCCCGACGGCGTTGTATATGGTTACGGTACGTATACGCTTTCGCAAAAAGGTTCATATACCGTTATTTATTACGGAAACAACGGGGATAACCCCGTATCGGCAAGCAAGAGCTTTGTTGTGCGCGGTTATAATTGGGAAACCGACGGTAGCCAAACAAGTTATGGTCAATTTACGCGCGGTAAGGGCGAAGGCGTTATTGTGGATCTTGCCGACGGGGACGTATTCCGCTTGAATACCGTGAAAGACATCAGCGATTTAAACGAATTGGAAGTTTGTCGGATTCATCCGGACATCCGTCCCGGAAAAACGGGTACGCCGACGGCTGCACTTGTGATCGTACGTGTTGTAGACGCGTATAACCCCGATATCTTTGTAGAGTTTTATTTGTGGGCGCAATCTTCCAGCGTATTTTATATTGGTTGCGGAGCAAGCAATCAACCGCTTGTGGGGATGGAGCGGAGCTCGTCGGGTACTATGTATAACGGCGAGTTGTACAGAGTGCATAAGATGACGAGATATGCGACGTCGGGTGTTTACGGACAATGGGTCAACATAGAAACGTCGCAGGCGCTGGCGAATGCCGGCGGGATGTCCTACATTTGGAATTTGTCTACCAATCAAGTATATTTCAAGAGCGGGAACAAATTCGTGAACGATATGGACTCTCCCGAAATTTATAGTGAAAATATATTTACGGGATTTTCTTCTGATTACGTGTATGCGGAAGTACAATGTTACGGATATTCGAAATCTTCTATCAATATTGAAATTGAATCGTTGCTTGGGTTTACAGGTGAAGATCTAATGAAGAAGCCTGCGGAAGATACGATGTCGCCTATCGTAACGGTAGACGCACAAACAACGGACGAAAGCGGCGTATACGTCGTCAAGGGGAAAGAATATTCCATTCCGCAAAATGTGAGCGTTATGGACGTAAATTACAACGGGAATTTGACGAAAAAAGTCTATTATAATTACGGTACGATGGAAGAAGTGGAAATTTACGTGGAGAACGGGAAATTTACACCTACCCTTGCGGGTCGTTATACCGTTGAATATAAGGCGACGGACGCCTACGGGAACGAAGGAATTTTCGTGCTGCCGCTCAACGTGGTAGAAGCCGCGGATACCATTACGTATACGGAAACGAAGCTGCAAGAGATGTACGTGGCGCAAAAGGTACATTTGCCGGAAATTGAAGCGGCGGGCGTCAATAACGAGATTCAAGTACAAGTTTCGGTTACCAATCCCAAAGGTCAAACGCGGGTGTTGGATCAAACCAACGACTACGTCGTGGAATATTTAGGCGCGCATACCGTTACGTATACGTTTACGGACAACGTATACTCTAAAACGTTTAGCTATACGATTCAAGCGCAAGATAAAGGTTTGGCGTTATTTAACGATACGCCGAAGCTCCCTGCCTATTTCATCAAGGACGCAACGTATTTATTTGAAGAATATATGGCGTATACCTTGGGCGAAGACGGATTAGCTCCGAATCAAACGACGATGCAAATTTCCGTGGACGGCGGAGCGTTTGCCAACGTGGACGTTTTGCAACCCTATAAGGTAACGGCGACGAACAATATTCGTATAAAATATGTCTATAATCAACAAGAAACGGAAATTATTACCGTGCCCGTGGTGGACGTGGGATATAGCGGAACGAAAAGCTATGAAAAATATTTCCAAGGCACGTACGATCGTGTAACGAGCAATCCGCTCGCCATCAGTTATTTCTTTGACGGGGCGGAAAGTGAAGGCTCGATGACGTTTGTCAATACGCTCTCGCTTCAGAATTTCTATTTCGGGTTTGCAACGGCGGAAGGACAAGATAATTTCGATACGTTGACGTTGACGCTTACGGATTACGGTAATGCGGATAATAAAATTTCTATTTCCTATCAAAACCTTGCCGCAACGGAAGAAATTGTTTACTCCGTGCAGCAATGGGAAAATAAGCAGTTGGTAGTGGATTATTCGACAACGATTGCAAGTAAGATGTCGGCAGTATCGTTGGCGGTATTCCAAAAAGAAAGCTGTTTGACAAGCAATGTAGGCGGTAGCCCTGTCGCGATCAAAAAATTTGAAAATGATTTGGCGATCTTTACCATCAACGTTTCGGGTATTGACGGCGAATCGAGATTGGACGTTAAAACGATCAATAATCAAAATATCAGCAGTCGTATTAGAGAACAAGTTCCGCAAATTCAATATTTTGCTTCGGAAGGCGTATTTGAGATTGGGGATTGCTTCTTAATCAAACCCGCTACGATCAGCAACGTATTGAATATTGCGCTGAAAACGGATATCAAGATGACGGTTACTTTACCGATCAAAGATGGTGAAACCCCGCGTGTGGCGCTTGCAACCAACGGCGATCGCTTGGAAAACGTGAACGGCAGTAAAGCTTATGAAGTGGCGTTGACAGAACCGGGGAATTATCGGGTGAGCTATACGTATAGCTGTCAAACGAAAGACGGTTTGAAGACGGAAGACGTTTCTTTCATTATCAGCGTTATAGATATGACTGCTCCGACGTTGAGTTTTGACGACGGCTTGAACGAACAAAGCTTGATCAAAGTAAAGGCTGGCGTTAGCTATCGTCTTTCTACCTATAGTATGAGCGATAATGATACAGCAGTAGACGCATTGAGACACGGGATTAACGTGCACGATGCAACTGGTACGATCATTGCGAATAACGTGGAAACGTTTGTTTTCAGAAAGGCAGGGTACTATACGGTGCGCGCTTGGTGTATGGATTTGTATGGGAATCTGACTGCAAGATATTATACCGTATTTGTAGAATGAGGTGAAGAAAATGAAAAAAGGATTATCGATTTTATTGGCTTCTGTAATGGCTTGTTCTTTACTTGCAAGTTGTAAGAGCAACTCCGGAGAAGAACAAGAATCTAGCAGCGTTGTAGACGTAGAAGTGCAGGATGACGTACAACGTTATCCGTATGAAGGTATACATATTATGACCGCTCCCGAAACAGACGGTTATATCGTGCAGAACGGAAGAACGGAATACAAACTCGTTTTACCCGAAGTGCAGGACGCGTATTTGATGCTCGCAAAAAATGATTTCATTTCGTTTTTCAAGCAAGCAACGGGGATTACTATGGACGTTGTCGTGGAATCTGGTGAAGGGTTCACGCATTCCGCTACGGCAAAATATATTTCCATCGGCAATACGAAAATGTTCCAAAGCGCCAATATTGACATGAAGAAAGACGTTTTGGAATCGCAAGGCGTTAGAATTGTAACCAAAGACAACACTATTTACGTGAATGGCGGGGCGCAAGGCGGCGCGTTATACGCTACGTACGATTTGCTGCAAATTTTATTCAATTATGAAATTTATGCGGAAGATTGTTGGGAGATTGACGAAAACGTCAAAGAAGTGAAAATGCGTGCGTTTGACGTTCTTGACGTACCCGACGTGGAAATGCGCGCAAATTTCTGGGGCGCGATTACGAAAAATACGGAGAATATCGCGTATCGTTTCCGTATGCCCAAAGAATACTACGACGCACTTATGCCGCTCGGCGACGTGGATAGCGGGGAAAACCGTTATACGATTCATAACTCGACCAAGGTTGTATCCAGAAAATCCGCAGTAGCGGAAGATAAGTGGTTTTCTATCAACGGGGAACAGCTTTGCTATACGGCGAGAGGGGACGAAGAAAGCTATCAAAGAATGGTAGCGCAAGCGGCGAAGGTTATCACGAGAAATCTTGAATTGTCGCCGCCCAAGGATTATCCCGATTTCACCTATTGCGCTTTCACAATGGAAGATAATTTCCAAAACTGTACTTGTGAGTTTTGCGCCGCGGCAAAGGAAAAATACGGCGAAGATTCGGGCGCAGTACTCGTATTCTGTAATAACGTCATGGAATTGGTTTCGGAGTGGATGGAAAGACCCGAAAACGCGGAATATAAACGGGAGAATTTCCGTTTGACGTTCTTTGCGTATCACGGATTTGTTGACGCGCCTGCGCATTACGACGAAGAAAAGAAGACGTATGTGCTCAACCATCCCGATTTGCAAATGCGTGATGACGTCGGCGTATTTTTTGCGCTTTCGCCTGGGTTCCAACTTGCGGAAAGTATTTATCATGAAAGCAACGACGCCGCAAGAGAGCGTTGTTTGAAATGGTTCGCCGTATCCAACAATCTCTATATGTGGACGTATAACGCGAATTTCTCTGGCTCGTATTTAGTATTCAACAGTTCCTTTAACCTCTATAATTCCGAAGGTTATCAATTCCTTGCGAACGGGAACTTGGCAATGCTCGCAAACCAAGGGCAGTTCGGTAGCACGAATTACACGGCGTTCCAAGGACTTAAGCCGTTTTTGGACTATAAGTTGCAATGGCAATCCAACTTGGATTCCGAGCAACTGATTGACGATTGGTTTAAAGCGATGTATAGAGAAGCTGCGCCGATTATGAAACAGCTTTTTGAAGAAGAACAAGCGCATCATTATTATATGTTGCACGAATCGGGAACTTACGCAAAAGGCAGCAATCAAGAAAATCCCCATAAAAAAGATTATTGGCCGATCAATTTACTTACAAGATGGTTAGATTTGATTGAGAGCGCGAAAAACGTTGTCAAAGAAAAATATGAAGTCGGAAATCCTGCATTATATGAAATGTTGAAAAAACATATTGATATGGAATGGGTTTCGCCCGCATATTTCTTATTATGTTATTACGATGAAAGTAATGCCGATCCGACTTTGATTCAGAACACAAAAGCGTATTTCAGAAATGAGATTGCTAAATTGGCGCCGTATCAACTCGGTAACCATAACGGACAGCTCAACGAATGGCTGTCGAGCTTATCGTAAGGAGATGATTGCGATGAAAAAAAATTCTTTACTTTTATTTCTTTTAAGCGTGTGTAGCGCATTTACGCTGTTTGCTTGCGGTGCTTGTTCGAAGAAAGATTCGGAGACTAGCAGTAGCGGTGATAGCAGTACGATCGGCTCTATTGGAGATATGGAACAAGATCCGTTTTTATCCTTAAGCAAAACGGAATTGAATGATTTCGTGGTCGGAGATAGCCAAATTATCTTCGCTGATTTTGCCGAGCTCGATGGGGTAAGCTTGACTTGGGAAAACTCAAACGATAACGTTGTGGCTTTGGAAAGCTTGAATAAGTATTCCTGCAAAGTAACGGCGATGCGGGTGGGCGAAACAACGGTTACGGCGACTTATGGCGAGATTCAAAAGACCTGTACGATCAAGGTTACGTTGAACAACCTGTATCCTTCTTTGGAGTTTGCAATCGATCGGACGGGCGTTGTCAATATTTTCCCCAATAGTAAATTGGACTTGTCTGGATACGTTGCGTTTAACGGAAAAAAATTTGATGACGCGAAGATCACTTATAGCGTAGCAGACCCGACTTTTGGTTCTGTAGACGCAGAAAAGCAGGTATTTACTTCGTTGAATAAATTAGGTAGTACGACGATTACGGTGCGGGCAGATTGGCGCGGAGTACAATCCGAGCTGTTGGAAAAGACCGTAACGGTCAAAGTTGTAGCGCCGAAAACGGTGATCTTAAAGGATTCCGACGGAAAGAGTATTCAACAAATGCAGTTATATACAGTAGATTCTTTTGAAGGAACTACTTATCAAAACGCGCAAACGATTTCAAGCATTGTCGTGCAGGAAGCGAATGCGGACGTACAAGATTATACCATTGCGATCACGGATAGCGTGGCTGGCGACGGCAGCGATACGCCTG
>JAFVRU010000069.1 GCA_017504065.1 Clostridia bacterium | reverse complement strand
ATGTTCTATTAAGGAGGAAAGGAAAAGACTATGAAAAACGTTAAAAAAGCAAAAAAAGTTTTACTCGGTGTTTGCTCGTTCGCGTTTGCTCTGTCCTTGGCTGCAGGGATCAATCTCGCAGGCACAAAAGCTTCTGCGGATAACGCGACGTTGCAAAGTCAAGCCAGCACGTTTGAAATGAAAGACGGCGCGGCGATCCGTCTCACCGACCCGTACGGGATTCGTTATACGGCGACCATTAGCCAAGACGACTACGATACCATTGCAAGCACATATACCACCGTAGAATACGGCATGCTCATCTGCCCTACGGACTTGCTTGTAGGGAAAACGCTTGACTTCGATACGAGCGACGGGCTTGTTCCCGGTAACGCGGCGGCAGGTCAAGTGGAATTCGGCTACGTAGCGGCAACCCCCGTTTTGGACGAATCGACGGAAACGTACACGCTCAAAGGCTCGCTCATTGGTATTAAAGAAGAGAACCTGAGCCGTCCTTTCACGGGCAGAGCGTACATCAAAGCGACGGACGCAAACGGCGCGGTAAGTTATGCGTACACGGGCGAAGAATCCCGCGCGATCTATACGGTTGCAACGTATGCGGTGAACGATCCCAACGAAGAAAAACAAGCAAAGCTCGACGCGGTAGTAGCCGGTGTTGCGCAAACGCCGAGAGCGTATCTCAACTCGGTTATCGATAAAGTACAAAGCGTGTACGGCAACCCCGAAATCACGGTTACTTCTTCGAATGCGGAAACGAACGATTACAACATTTTGAACGGCGGCGACACGATCAAAGTTTCGGCAACGGTCAGCAAAACGGTAGGCGGCGTTACGAGAACGCTCGACGCTTGTCCCACGATCACGGCGCAAGAAAATTCGGGAATCACGCTCGAACAAACTTCGCCTACGGAATATACCGTTCGCGGCTTCAATAAAACGGGTTATAACCTGAACGCAACGATCGGTACGGGCACGAATAAGCTTTCTGCGCTTGCGTTTGACGAAAACGTACAATCTTGGCAAAACGAGATTACGCTTGCGGATATTGGCGAACCTTGGTTAAACGCAGGTAACGCTGCAACGCTTACGCCGGTAGAAGCTACCGAAGGGGATTTGGTGGGCGCTTATCATTGGACAGGGTATAATCGTTTTGGTGTTAAAACAAACGTAACCAACAAGTTGGAAGTAGGCGACAGAGTTGTGTTCGATATTTATGCGAATGACGGCGTCATTATGGTTTGGAACTTTAACGGTAGCGGCGACATGTATCCGTATAGCATCAATAGTAGTAAACAATACGGTACGGTTACGAAAGATGGAGTAGATTTGTTCTCTTTCCGTACCATCGATCCCGCAACGGGCGAACAAATCACCGCAAATGCGACGACCTATAAAAACAAATGGTTGACGTATGAAATTACCATTTTGAAAGTTCCGACAGATTCCATTATGAACATTACATATTTGGAAACAGGGAACTTTTCGGTGGCAAACTGCTTGTACGTTCGCAATTTGCAAGTCTTGAAGTATACGAACGAAGCGACGGTGGCGCTTGCCGACGGCGTGGTAATTGACCAAGAAAACCCGTACGAATTCCTTACCCCGATCAATATCGGCGCGGTAGAAGTTACGGATAACCGTGGCGTAGTGAAAACGCTTCCTGCAACCGCAACGGGCGGATACGTGGAAGACGGTGTTCTCTATACGGGCTTGGGCACGCAAACGATTACCGTAAAAGCGAAAGGCTTGGAAGACGGTTTGGAATATACCATCAACGGTCCTACTTCAGGTACGATTCTTGACGGTGAAGCAACGAAATCCAATATCGTTTTGGGTGCGAATGCGAGCATGACGTATGAACAAATGTATGCGCTCAACCAAAACGCTTGGGTTGTAGGCAACAACAATGTGGACAGTAACTACAATGATCCTATGCATACTGCTAGTAATTGGCATGAAAAGAGCGATGGTATTACGTTCTCTAACGCAGTTGCAGCTTTTGCGCAAGCGAATACGTATTTGTATGTAGAATTGTATGCACCGTCAGCGTTTGCGTTGTCTTATTATAACAATGGCATTCGATTAGTGTATAGCGCTACTTCGGGCGGACAATGGGCGTTCTATAATGCAAATGGTGTTGCGTTTGAAAGCGGTAACGCGCTTGCAAACGGTAATGAAAAATGCACGAAACAATGGGTTACGCTTGAATTGAAGATTACGACGGCATGGAATGTGGAAACAGACGGGCTTTCGGCGTTAAGCACTCAATTTGACGGAAAAATGCGTTTGGGAAAAATAACGCTTTCTCAGACAAAGATGACCGTTCCCGCTATTTCGTTAGTAGAACAACCGTCTATTACCGACCAAGCGTACTTTGCGCAAGGTAGTAAGACTTCGCTGGTAAAATCTAAAGATACAGGGTTTACCGATGCGTATTATTATTCGATTACCGAACATACGACTACTAATGAAGACAGAGCGTTTGGGTGGATGTCGACAGATATTAAAAATGAGATTGTCAAAGACGGCGGATATATGTATATTTCCGTTTATAAACCCGCTCAATTCTTGCTTTGCTTGATGGGTTGTGGCGACGCGCACTACTTGTATTTGGCTGCTTCTGGTTCGAGCGCAACGTCGGGGATTTCTTGGCAAACTTACGTATACGACGAACAAGGCAACCCCCAAAAAGCGACGGCGGACGCAAGCGGTAGATGGATTACCTACGAATTCAAGTTTAGCGCAGCGAGCGTAAAGAATTTGGCATCGCAATTCTATTTCTTTAAACTGCCGAATGAGGTTCACGATAAAGACTTCGGGATCTACGTAAAAGATTTCACGTGGAGCGCAACGCAACAAACGGCGTTTGCAAACGCGGCGTAAATCTAACGAAAAATACAAAAAACAGTCGGAAGCCTGCCGAAAGGCGGCTTCCGACAATACTAAACTGCAAAAAAACGGGCAATTTTAGCTCAAAAATACGCTCCCGATTGGGGAAAACTTAAAAAAATATTGAAAAATCATGGAAAAATAATAAGGACGATTTGGAGAGATAATCATGATCATCAATGCAAAGAATTATGCGAATTACGGTATTATCACGGACGGTTCGAAGCCCTTGGCTTTTGCGCAAAAGGAACTTTCGGAGTTTGTAAAAAGATGTTGCGGGTTCGAGCTCGGCTCGTATAACGCGCAACCGCAGTATATTTCACTCGGCGTCAATGAAAAGTCGTCGGCTTTGATCGCGCAATACGATTTGGAGAGCCTGAACGAAGACGGGTTTTATCTCGTTCAAAAAGACGGGAATCTGTATATCTTCGGCGCGACGGACAAGGGCGTTCTTTTCGGCGTTTACGAGCTGTTGGAGCGTTGTCTTGGCGTACGTTTTTTGAACAGCGATTGCGAATATACGCCCAAAAACGAAGCCTTGGAGTTCTCCGAAACGGAGTTGAAACGTGTACCGTATACCAAGCAAAGACTGTATTTGGCTTGCAGTATGTTCTACAAACCCTTGCCGAGCTTGCGTTATAAATTCACGGGCGATTATGCGATAGAATTGGAAGAAGAAGGCTTTAAAAACAAATGGTATAAGGGGATTCCCACCAGCCATAACTCCAATTACTACGTGCCGTATGAAGAATACAACGAAACGAACCCCGAATTTTTCAATACGTATAAATACGGGAACTTCCGTATCTTTGACGCGGCGGTGGAGCTTTGCTATACCAACGGCGTAACGGAAGACGGGGAATTTGACGAATCGAAAGAACGCAGCGTTGTTTCGGTTACGGTAGATTCGTTGATGAAGTACATGGAAGACGAGCCGCATGCCGAATTTTTTATGTTCGGGCGGGTGGATAATGCTGCGGCGCGCTGCCATTGCGCGAAGTGTGAAAAAGCGCGGAGCGAATACGGGGATTCCGGGATTATGATGGTGTTCATGAACACGGTAATCCAGCAAGCTCGGAAAAGATGCGCGGAGCAAGGCAAGACGTTTGATAAAAAATTGGTTACGTTTGCCTATTCGGCGACGGTCAATCCGCCTGTGAAAGACGGAAAACCCATTTCCCCGAAAGTCGTTCCCGACAAGGACGTATACGTGCGTTACGCGCCGATCGACGCGGACTATACGTACGCCTTAAACGATCCCCGTCAAAAGGAAACGACTTTAAAGCAAATCGAAGGTTGGAGTTTGTTGACGAAGAATCTGATGGTTTGGGATTACAACGTCAATTATAACGATTATTTCTGGTTCTTCCCGAGTCTGTCCTATATCAAGCAAAATTTGCAGCTCTATTACGATATGGGCATGACGTATATCATGATGCAAGGCGCGAACAACGTGCCTGCGATTTGGCAGGACGATTTGAAATGCTACGTCGCTTCTCGACTTTTCTGGGATATGTCGCTGGAAGTGGAAGATCTGGTCAAGGAATACGTAAATATCTATTACGGGCTCGGCGCGGAGAACGTTTTGGAATTTTTGCGCAGAATGGAAAACCATTACGCGGAAAAAATCGCGGGCGGTTTCCATACCACTTTGGGCAGCGAAAAGGAATTTTTCGACGCGGCGAATTATCCTTTAGAGCTTTTGCAGGGCTGTGAAAAACTCCTTGACGAAGCTTTGGAAAAGGTGCAAAACTCCGAGCTTTCCGACGCGGAAAAGCAAGTTTACACCAAGAGATTGAAAGCTGTATTGCTGACGCCGTTGCGTATGATCGTGCGGAACGAGCACGCATATTTTGGCGGCGAGAACCTTGCCTACGAAGAAAAGTTCTATAAAACCGCGGACGCGGTCGGGGTCAAGAGAACGGGGGAAGTCGTACCCATTTATATCGATTTCGTCAGCTCCACGGAAGACCGTTATAAACTCATCACAGGGCAAAATCCGACGGAAAAGGAGCTTGCGGCGGCGAAATATATTCAAGACTACGTTTACGAAAAGACGGGTCGACTCGTTCCGATTAAAAAGGACGACGCCGTATTCCCTGCGTATTGGGAACGTGGGATTATGGTCGGTAAGAACACGATGACCAACGAGTTCTATAAGGGCGGGTTGGATTTGAGCGGATATTCCTATTTCGTCGATATCAAAGGCTGGTGTGTGTTCATCGACTCCGAGTACGATATTATGAAATCGGCGGAAGTATTCGTTCAGGAATTCCTGCGCAAAGGCGACGAAGAAAACTCCTTGGAGATTATTTCCAAGAAACGAGTCGGATTGTTGGGATAGTAACATGGCGAAACTCATCGATAAATTATGGAACTGGGGGCACTTGGAAGGCTCGCATAACGAAATCACGAAGCTGGACTGCAACATGAGCCCCGAAGCGTTCGCAAAAGAATACGGGATCGCGCGGTCGTTTATCGTGTCTTACGGCGGGAATATTCAACCGCCGTTTGACGGGCTCGCGAAAAGACTGTCCGAACTCCAAGAGATCAAGTGGTCGGTTTTGGGGGACGCAGGTACGCCGTTGCCCGAAGCGGAGCTTGGGAACACGGACGATATTTTGACCTGCATCGACGGTGGAGCGCAAAACATTACGGGCGGCGTCATGGACGATTTCTTCTCGCCTGAACGTATGAAACGTTTTCCGCCGGAAGTATTGATGAAGATACGGAAAAAACTCAATGCCAACGGATTGGATTTTTGGTGTGTGTTGTACGATTATCAGCTCGATAACGACTTGACGGAATATTTGAAATGTTTCGACGGCGTTTCTTTTTGGCTTTGGGGTTGCGAGAAGATCGAAGACATGGAAAAGCATCTCGAAAAATATTTTTCGATCGCAAAAGACAACAAAAAGATGCTCGGCGTATATCTTTGGGATTACAAAGACGTCGGCAAGCAGCCGATGGACGGCGCGCTTTTTGAAAAACAAATCCGTCGCTATTTTGGGCTAATCGAAAACAAAGCCGTGGACGGCGTCATTTTCTGTTCCAACACGGTTGGCGACGCGGATTTGGAAACGAATAGAATACTCAAACGTTGTATTGCGGAATACGGAGAAAGAGAGATAAAGAAATGATAACGACGGTTCTTGGCGAAATATCGGAAGAAGATCTTGGCGTAGTATCTTCGCACGAGCATATCTTTATTGATATGCGACATTGTGTAGATGTAACGGGCGACGAACCGCCCGTTTTTCGCGAGCCGTTCAAAACGGAACACCGTGCAGAAGTACATCTTAACCCATACGCAGTATTAGATAACGCGTTGCAGGCGGGGATAGAAAACGCCGTATACGAGTTAGAGTATTTTAAAGCGCATGGCGGAAATACCATAATAGACTGTACTTTGGACGAAATCGGGCGAGACCCGCTTGCGTTGAAAGAAGTATCCAAGCGCACAGGAGTAAACATAATCGCAGGTTGCGGACATTATTATCATAAAGCGCACGCGCCGTACGTAAAAGACGCGAGTATAGCGCAATTAGCCGACGAGATTAGAAAAGATATTTTAGTAGGCATACACGGAACGGAAGTTAAGGCTGGGATTATCGGGGAAATCGGCACGAGCGCGGTCATGAGTGAAGACGAGAAAAAGGTGCTTACGGCAGCGGGGATTGTCGGTGCGGAAACGGGTAAAGCGATACACGTACATACCGATTTATACACTGAAAACGGATTTGAAGTGATAGATATACTTACGCGCGAGGGCGTGCAGGCGGAAAAAATTTGCATCGACCACGTGGACGTGTGGCTGCGCCCCGATTATATTCGCGGACTTTTGGATAAAGGCGTATATATTGAATTCGATAATTTCGGCAAAGAGTTTTACGTATCCCAAAAGCGTAGATTTGCATACGATTTAGAACGGGTACAGCTGTTAAAAACGCTGCTTGCCGAAGGATATCAAAAACAGATCTTATTATGTAATGATATTTGTCTGAAAAGTATGTGGAAAGCCTACGGTGGACTTGGTTACGCGCATATTTTACGGGGAGTAAAACAAATGGCGTTAGAAAATGGAATAGATGAAAATACTTATTATTCGTTATTGACGGACAACGTAAAGACTTTTATAAAATAAGGAGAAAAAAATTATGAATTATCCCACTATTGAAGCAAAAGAATACGCGCAAAGAGTGGAAGCGATCCGTTTGAAAATGGCGGAAAACGGCGTGGATTTATTGGTCGGGTTTTCCAATCTTTTGGAAATCGGGATCGTGCGGTATTATTGCGGGTTTGCGCCTGTAAACGAAAGCTCGGCGATTGTGATTCCCGCAGACGGACAAGTGGTCGTTTGCAGCGGTCAAGCTTCCTACGATTATTGCCTAGTGCAAAACAAATTGCCGAATAGCCGTATCGCGATTTTGCCTGAAATCGGCGAAGTCAGCGGGTTTGAATACGACACGGAAGGACAGCTCGATTTTGAAGAATTGTTCGCGCAAGTCAAGGCGGAGCACTCGAACGTGAAAAAAGTCGGGTTTATCGGTCGGTTGATTTTCCCGTCGATCATCATGAAAAAGCTGCAAAGCGTTTTCGCGGGCGCGGAAATCGTGGACTTTGACGACGTACACTACGAACAACGGATCATTAAGAGCTCTGCGGAAATCGAATGCTTGAAGACGAATTGGGCGATGGTGAGCGAAATGTTCAAGAACGTCGTACCGAAAATCGAAGTCGGCATGACGGAACGGCATATCGAAGGCATGTTCGAAGCGGAAATGATGCGTCTTGGCGCGGAAAGCTCCGTGCAATCGTTTGCGCCGATGGTAGCGACGGGTCCGAAAAACTCGTATATAAGTATGTGTAGAAACACGCTCCGCAAAATTCAAGAAAGCGAGATTATTAACTTGGCGGCAGGCGTTTCCTACGAAGGGTATAACGGGATTATTTGCAGTCCGTTGGTGCTTGGCGCAATCCCGCAAAAAATCAAGGATGCGGTCATGTGCGCGTACGACGCTCTGAACTACGCTTCCGCGAAGATGAATGCAGGCACACCTTGCGATATCGTGCTCAACGCGTATACGGAATATTTGACCAAATACGGTTACATTGCGTATTGCCCGTACGGCAGTTTGCATAGCACGGGAATGTTGGAGTGCGAAGCTCCGACATTTACGGTAGGGAACAAGCGTGTGATCCAAGAAAATATGGCAATTTGTATCGACGCGTATTTCAAGGGAATGGAATGGGGTTCGTTCCGTATTGAAGACTGTTATTTAATCGGAAAAGACGGCGCGAAGCGTATGACGACGTACAACGACGAAGCTGTTCCTAGAATTTTTAAGAACTAAGCGTAAAGATATATACGTAGACATGTTTTTTGTGCATAAAACTTGGCTCTTTTTTGTATTGACACGGGCGGAATTATGATGTATAATACTGCTGTGTCATATAAGGGAATTAGACGCTAAAAAAATAATTTAGTAAGAATAAAATCATGTAAGGAAGTTGAACAATGAAAAAGATCAAAGCGGTTATCTTGGGATACGGAGATAGAAGCTCTCGGTATGCGGAGTACGCAAAACTCGTTCCGCAGGAATTGGAAATTATCGGCGTAATCGATATCAGCGAATTAAAGCTCAAACAAGCGCAGGCAAAATTCGATTTGCCGAACGGGAGTTTGTATGCGAACTTGGACGCCTTTTTACAGGCAAACGTAGCTTGCGACGTCGTAATCAACGGTACGATGGATCAGCTCCATTACGTAACGACGATGGCGTTGCTGGAAAGGGGCTATAATATCCTTTTGGAAAAGCCGATTACGGCGAACCCGCAGGAGTTGTTGGATATCCGCGAAAAAGCGAGAGAAAAGGGTTGTAAAGTCGTGGTTTGCCACGTTTTACGATATACGCCTTTCTATTCGACGATCAAGAAGATTTTAGACGAAGGAAAGCTTGGAAAAATCGTCAATATGCAGTTGAACGAACACGTATGGCACGGGCATTTCGTCAACTCCTACGTGCGCGGAAAATGGCGTAGCGAAAAGGAATGCGGTTCGGGATTGTTGCTTGCGAAATGCTGCCACGATACCGATTTAATGTGTTGGTTAAACAACGCTACTGTTCCCGCAAAGGTATCCAGCTTCGGTTCGAAAAGCTTATTCTGTGAAAAGAACGCGCCCGAAGGCGCAACGCAATACTGCTACCAATGCCCGCATCAAAAGGACTGTATGTTCGACGCGTATAAATTCGAGCTCGAAAAGGATTTTATTCCGTTCTATACGTGGATGGGAATTGAAAAGCCTTTGGACGAAATCACGGTAGAAGAAAAGAAAGAGTTTTTGAAAAAAGACGTTTACGGGCAATGCGTATACAAGACGGATATGGATATTGTCGATCGTCAATGCGTCAGCGTGGAGTTTGCGAACGGCTCGATCGGAACGTTGAATATGGTCGGCGGCGCGAGCAAAGCAGGCAGATATATCCACGTGATCTGCGAATATGGCGAAATCGTCGGGTATATCGAAGAAAATAAAATCACGGTACGGGAGTTCGATAAAAAGGACGTTTGGTATCATGAAAGCGTGATCGATTTCAGCGAGCAAAACGATTTGAGTAAGGAAGACAATTCCGTAGGTGGGCATTACGGCGGCGATTTTTATATCATGCAAGACTTGGTTCGGTATTTGAACGGCGAAAAGACGTCGGTATCGACGACGGTGATCGAAGATTCGGTCAACAGCCACCTGATTTGTTACGCGGCGGAAAAAGCGCGTAAGGAGCATGTGGTTGTAGATATTTCCAAAGAATACGGAAATCAATAAAAAACAAAAAACAAGCGTTCTAACGATAAAACGTTAGGCGCTTGTTGCGTTTAAGGGGAAAGGGCGTTTGTAATTCTTCTCGTTGGTGGGCTCAACGGGGGCTTTTGCTACGCTCAAAGAGAAATACTCGCGTATAAACGCTCGCATTTTTTCGAACCCGATGGGTTCTTCGTTCTTCCCGTTGGATACAACAAAAACGCACACCGTTCAAGGTGTGCGTTTCGTTGGTGAACTTGACGGAAATCGAGCCGAACCACTTGAAAAGCCTGAATGGTTCAGGAGATTTATATGTTTTAGTATAGAGAAAAAATCAACAGAATATTTAATTACTCCGTTT
>JAFVRU010000068.1 GCA_017504065.1 Clostridia bacterium | reverse complement strand
TGTGCAATTCTACAAGCGATAATCCACGTCGCATTTTTTAAAACTTTATTTTTTACCATTGTTTCTCCTGCTGATTAGCTTTCGGTTTCCAACAGTTTGACATATCCTAATACGGATTCGCTGTTCGTCATCTTTTTACTGTTTTCTTTTGCCGCACTTTTTAACCTTTGATATATGTTGACATCTTCTAAAAGTTCTTGTAATCCGTCTTTCAGTCCTTGCTCGCTATTATCAACGACTTTCCCAAATTCTCCGCCCGCCAATATTTCTTCCATACCTGCCGTACGCGTGGTTAAAACGGGTATTCCCAATGCCAACGACTCTAACACCGCCGTACTATAGCCTTCAAAAATCGAAGAAGAAATAAATATATCCGCTTTCTTTATGAACGCATAAGGATTTTTTTGAAACCCTAACATCCGCACGGACGATATGCCGTTTTGCTGTATGTATGCTTGTAAAGAATCAAACTCCGCACCATCCCCAACAATCCATAATTCAAACTGATAGTTTTTCTCTAATTCCGCAACCACATGCAACAACCGATCGAAGCCTTTTTCTTTCGATAATCTTCCAACTGTAATCAGTTTCAGGCCCTTTGTTTTATAGTTTGTTTCATTCTTTTCTTCTGCCAACGCCTTAACTCGCTCATAATCAATTACGTTGTGTAAAACTATTGCATTTGGTAATACGCCAATGCTATTTTCAAAGCCTTCTTTGCTTTTTTCAGATACAAAACATACGGTATTGAATGACGTATATTCTTTTAAACACGCTGCTTTATTTTTATAAAACGATGCCAATATATCTTTTTTTGAAACGTCGCAGTGCACAAAAGCAATTTTTTTCGCTTTGCTTTTGGACGCCGCGAGAAAACGAGTCGCCGAGCCTTCCAAATACGCGATTTCTACATCATATTTTCCTTTTAAATAAAAGAAAGCAAATAGTTTTTTTGGCAAATGAAATAAAATTTTCTTATATATGTTTGAAAAAACTCCACCTTCTTTTTTGATAATAGGCTTATAATGCACATGATTTGGTATATATTCTTGATTCACGCCACCACATATAGTCAAAACCGCAACATCGAATTTTTCAGGATTGAATAAGCGCAATAAATCGGTTAAGACCTTTTCTGCCCCACCGCTATTTAATGTATTAATGAAAAATCTAATTTTCTTCTTCATATAATCTCATATATTCCTTAAATTTTTCGTTTTCATTATACTTTTGTGCGCGTTGTAAGCAATCCGCTTTAGAGAATATACATTCGGCCTTTAACAACCGAACTCCCTTCTCTAACCCGTCGATATCTTCTTTTTCCACTATTAGTCCACAATGTTCGTCGATTATTTCAGGACTACCGCCCGTCCGAAACGTAATCACCGGTATTCCACACGCGAGAGCTTCCATATTTACTGTAGGGAACGTATCCTCTCGTGTAGGATTCACCAATACGTTTGCAGCGGAATAAATTTGTGCTAACTCTATTTGATTTTGCGTTTTATAAATCGATAAAATATTTTCAGGTAATAACTTATCTGTTTGCTCATTCGTTCCGACTAAAATGATTTGGTAGGAACTATCCAACCTATTGGCAAGCTCTATAAAAACATCTAATCCTTTAGAGTACCCCCAATTAAATGCAACGCCAAGCACAATAAATTTATCTTCAATTCTATATTTTTTTCTAAAATCACTTTCACGGGGCTGAAATACGCTTAAATTAATTCCATTATTAATGACTTGAATTGGATAATGCTTTAAAAAAGAATTTTTAACTAAATCAGCCACCCATTGCGACGGCGTCACGATTGTTAAATCCTGATTGTTAAATAAAAGTTTCTTTTTTTGATACAAGCAACGACTTCTATCAAAAAACCAACTAAATCGCTTGCGCTGCGAACAATCATGACATTCCGATTGCCATTTCGTACAACCAATTCGATCGAAATGCGGACAATATCCAGTAAATGCCCAACAATCATGAAAAGTCCAAAACAATTTAATCTTTTCTTTTCTGAAAAAAGAAAACAGTCGACTTAAATTCCCGTTATGAGAATGTAAATTATGCAAATGTACAATATCAGGTTTTATCCTTTTTAGGTGTTTGATCAATTTACGAGTCGACAACCAAGCGTTAAACCCGTAATTCCCTAACACCCGACTCCAAAGTCCTTGTATTTTTCTATATCGATCGCTTTGATATTTAATCCCCAACGAATAATCACTTTTGCCGTTTGAGTACAAAATATAATTCTCGATCCCGTTTTCAGATAATAATTTACTAACGGCTACGCAAATTTTCCCTGTGCTCCCATTGCCACAAGTTACATTAATTTGGACAACCTTCACAAATCTTCTCCTTTGATATTTCAATTAAATATTTCGCCAAAACCAATAATACGGATAGGCTTCCGCCCAACTACTCGTATAAATACTATACAATCCAAATGCCACGAATGCAAGGATAACGGTGATTTTAATGGCTTGTTTTACATTCTTCTCTTCGTCCAATTCGTTGATTACCCGCGGGATCAACAAAACCGCCGCCATCATAAAGTAATACCCCACGCGCATTGCCGTAGAATAAATATTCCCAAAGACCTGACAAATACAAGCTATATAGAAAAGATTCAAGTATCCGTTTAACTGCTTGTTTTTGCGTGCAAATAAAAAGCAAAATACATAAATCACACAAAACACCAAAAGCAACGTGATTGCGCCGTTATCATCGGGCAATGCATCTTCTTTAAGGATCTTACTCAACAGCAAAAACAAAGGTGTTCTCAATAAAAATACAATCGGCAATAATAACAACGAAAATAAACGACCAACGTATCCCATTTTAAAATGGTATAAGGGATACGCAATTAAGAAAATAATTGCCGTTTGAT